>JAFGAF010000014.1 GCA_016933815.1 Prolixibacteraceae bacterium | reverse complement strand
TTCTCCTAAATATAAAATTGTTATTTTGCCCGATAAAACAAGGCAACAAATTTGATGTTAAACTTGTTTTGAGTTGTTTTATAAACGTAAATCCGGGAAAAATGATCAACCCACAAAAGTAAGGGTTTTAAAATAAAAGAACGATGAACAATAAAGGAAATTCATTTGATATTAAAGCAGCAACATGGGATGTGAACCCCGACAGGTTGGAACTCACCGATAAGGTTTGGGCTTTAATTGAAAAATATGTCGATTTAAATGAGGTGCAAAGCGTGCTCGACTATGGATGTGGAACGGGTTTGTTGGGCTACCGGTTTGTGGATTCTGCTGCTGAAGTTACTTTTTGTGATACGTCGGAAGGTATGCTGGCCGAGGTAGCCAAAAAACGTGATATTTTTGGTTACCAAAATGTTAAATTGCTCAAATCGGATTTCGTAAATGAAGACGTAATTGCCGGCAGGTTCAATATGGTGGCTTCGATGTTGGTGTTGCATCATATCGAAAAGCTTGATGTGTTGCTTAAGCAAATACGAAAGTCGTTAAAGCCGGGTGGTATATTTTGTTGGATCGACCTCGATGAGGAAGATGGAACCTTCCATTCAAACAACGATGGAATTGCTCATTTTGGATTTTCGCAACAAAAAGTTGAACGCTTGATAAGCCACAGTGGTTTTGAAATGAAGCATTTCGATTCGAGTTTAAAATATCGAAAAGAAACGGCAAAGGGCGAGCGCTTCTTTCCGATATTCGTTGCTGTGGCTCAGTGTAAATAATTATTTTGTTCGGAAAATTGAAGTAATCCTTTTATATTTGCGTCCTTATATTATTTGATATTAAATAAAATGGAAAAAGGACAAAAGAAACTATTCGATTATTTTGAGAAAAATGCTGCCAAACGCGATAAATGGAAAAAACGAAACCGATTTTATCAAAAAACAATAGAGCGACAGTATTCTTTCATTATACCTGAAGGGGCAAATGTTATTGAATTGGGTTGCTCAACCGGCGACTTATTAAATGCAGTTAAACCTTCGTATGGATTAGGCGTTGACTTTTCGCCAACTGTAATTAATATTGCAAAAGAGAAATATCCGCATTTGGACTTTATGCTTGCCGATGTGAATTGTTTTGTTTCGGAAAAAACATTCGACTATGTAATAATTTCCGATTTATTGACTTCGCTTTGGGATGTTCAACTTTTTTTTCGAAAATTAAGGGCTTATGTAACTCCACGAACAAAAATAATTATTTCGAGCTACAATTATTTGTGGGAGCCTATTTTGCATTTGGGCGAATTTTTTGGAATAAAAGCAAAGCAGCCTCTTCAAAACTGGTTGTCGATTCCGGATATTGAAAATATTTTGAAATTAGAAAACTTTGAGATCATTAAAGTTGAAAAGAAGTTGTTTTTCCCAAAATATATTCCGCTAATTAATCTGATTTTTAATAAGTTTTTGGCCAATTTGCCTGGTTTGAATAATCTTGCATTGATTCAGTTCTTGACTGCACGCCCTGTAAGTTTGATCGATGCCGAATATTCGGTAAGCGTTGTGGTACCTGCCCGAAACGAAAAAGGGAATATAGAGAATGCGATTAAACGTACACCCAGGTTTGGTTCTCATCAGGAATTTATTTTTATCGAGGGTAATTCGTCTGACGGAACCTACGATGAGATGTTAAGGGTTCAGGCACAATACCCTGAGGTTGACATTAAAGTGATGAAGCAAAGTGGTAAAGGAAAAGGCAATGCAGTACGCGAAGCATTTGAAAAAGCATCGGGTGAAGTGTTAATGATTCTTGATGCCGATTTAACCACACCTCCCGAGGATATGCCCAAATTCTACGATGCTCTTAAAATGAATAAGGGAGAGTTTATTAATGGTTGCAGGTTAGTTTATCCAATGGACGACGAAGCTATGCGTTATTTGAATTTCTTAGGAAATAAGTTCTTCGGATGGTTCTTTTCTTATTTGTTGGGTCAACGTTTGAAAGATACATTGTGTGGAACAAAAGTTTTGTTTAAATCTGATTATGATAAGATAATTGCAAACCGAAGTTATTTTGGTGATTTTGATCCTTTTGGCGATTTTGATTTGCTTTTTGGAGCAGCAAAGCTAAACCTTAAAATTACCGAAGTAATTGTGCGTTATCGCGACAGAGAATATGGCTCTACTCAAATAAGCAGGTTTAGCCATGGTTGGTTGTTGATTAAAATGAGCTTATTTGCTGCCCGAAAAATCAAATTTAAATAATGTTGAGAAGTAAACAGCAAATTTCAATATTGGTGTTGCCCTTGCTGCTAATTGCCTGGAGCACCTTACTATTATATTACTTCGATAGCTTCTCTTCGCGTGCAATCGACCCTGAGTACCCATACTTGATTAACGGATTGAATTGCGCAATGTTGAAATTCAATAGAATAGGGCATTTTGATCATCCGGGTACTCCTTTGCAGTTGTTTTGTGGACTGATAATTAGAATTGTACATGTATTTTCCGGTAGGGGAACAATTGCTGTTGATGTTATTTCGAGACCCGATTTTTACTTGAATTCAATAATGTTGGCCGGAGCAATCTTGCTTGCTGCTTTGAATTACTTGATCGGATTCTTCGGCTTAAAACGCGGTTTAAAAGTGATGCATATTTTTATTCTTCAGGCAGGAATTTTTTATAACGATGTGTTGTTGATGGTTGTTAACCGTGTGAATTCCGAAATGTTTTTTTTGTTGGTTTCCGCACTTTTTGTTTTAATATACATACTTTTTGGGTTTAAGAACCATGCACCTAAAAGGTTTGCTGTTTGGAGCGGTGTAATTATGGCAATGGGTTTTGCCGCCAAATTTAATTATCTGCCTTTATTGTTTTTGCCAATTTTGTTTATCAAAAACAAGCAATACCTACTTTTATATTTTGGAACTGTTATCGTTTCATTTTTGGTTTTTGTGTTACCTGTAATTGATAAGTTTGACGATTATTGGCGCTTTATAAAAAGTATTCTTCTGCACGACGGTCAATATGGTGCCGGCGAAAAAAGAATATTCAACATCAGTCATATAACTGAAAATATTGAAAATATTTTTCGCTTCAATCCCGAGTTAATCTTGTTGATTGTTGTGTTGTTAATGGGTGTTGTTTGGGTGGTTTATAAAAAACAATTTCGGCAAAATAAAACACAACTGATATTTTTGGTAGGTTCAACTTTTATTATTGCAGTTCAACTTTTAATGACAATAAAACACTTTAAGAACCACTATTTGGCCCCTCTTTTCACAATTTATGCATTTTTACTTTTTCAAATTTCGTTATTTTTTGAAGGAAGAACCAGAACGCAGATAGTTGTAAAGATTATTTCGTTTGTTATGCCTTTGATTTTTATTTTTTCTACTGGTTCGAAGCTAACCAAATCTTTTAGTTATATTAATGAATGCAGGCTGCAACGAGCCGATATTCAAGGTTTTGTAGAAAATAGGCTCGACGGCAATAACTGGTTGTTGTTTGAGCCAACCTGGAAGGGCAGTCCTTTTGTCGAAAATGCTTTGATTTATGGCATGAGTTATTCGGCGCACCGAGACAGATATTTAAACGAACTGATGCTTAAGAATAGTAAAGTGATTACTTATGAGGGAGATGAGGCTCCGATGAAATTATGGCGAATAAATGAGATTAATGTTGATAGTTTGCTAACAGCAGGGAGTAGCTTTGTGTTGCATTCATCGCCCGAAAGAAAGACCGCAACAATAATTGACAATCTTTCGAGTCGGGCTCAGATGCATGGTGTTGTGCTGAATATCGACACTCTTTATTACAATTATTTTCTTAACGAAGCGATTTTAAGAGTTAGATAGCACTAACAATTTGTTATTTGTTTGCGAAATTGCAAGGCGATATTAAGGCAGCGGAATCCATGTTCCGGCTACGCCAACAAAAGTTAATTTTTCGCCATTTGCATGGGCTTCAACAGTTGAAAATACATAGTGATTGTTGTACTGGTAAGTTGCCAGTATTTGTAATTGTTCGGCTGTAGTAACGCCTTTGTCAACCAGCTTTTCTACAACATTTTCGCCTTTGGCATTGCCTCTTTTACGTGCCGAATAGTCTTTCAGCCAATTTTCGAAATTGCTTTGGTCGGGCTTAAAAATGGCTAAAGCCCCTGCAACAACTAATAAAAATAATACTCCCCTAATTAACTTCTTCATCTTTTCTTAGTGTAAAATATTTAATAATTCATCGAGTTTCGATATGGTAAAGGTTGGTTCACCCAACGTGCCATATTCTATCTCGTTGTTGTTCAGTTTAAAAAAAACTTGGTCGATGCCAAAATTTTTCGCTCCAATAATATCACTTTCCCACGAATCTCCAATCATCAAGCTTTCTTTTTTTCGTGCATTACTGCTTTTTATGGCATGCTCAAATATTTCGCGAGAGGGTTTGGGGGCTTTAATCTCTTCCGATATGTATATGTTGGTGAGGTATTTAATTAACCCGGTGTTGTGCAATTTGTCGTGTTGAACTTCTTTAAACCCATTGGTAATTATATGAATTATATAGCCTCGCTTTTTAAGTTCGGTTAGCACTTCAATTGTGCACGGAAAAAGCTCTGTTTGTCCGGTCATTTCTTTCAGGTAAAGGTCATCAATTTGGGTGGCTTCTGTTTCGGGGATAATGCCAAAGCGGGCAAGGCTGTCGATGTGCCTTTTACCCCGAAGGATTTCTTTTGGCATACGTTGCTCGCGGTACTCTATCCACAGGGCTTCGTTTATTACAGAATACACACTAAAATACTCGTCGAACGAAGTAATTAGGCTCAAAAGGCCAAGCTTATTAAAAGCCGATCTTAAAGCCAGGTACGAGTTGTGTTCAAAATCGTAAAGTGTATTGTCGAGATCGAAAAAAAGATGTTTGTATTTGCGCATGTACTATTGGCTTGTTTTCAAGTACGAAATTATCTTTTTATCTGATATAATCAAACCAAATTTGTTGCAGTTACGATGAATTATAGGTTATTTTGCACTTCTTACTAACTATTAAAATTTTGTTTATTATGAACCTTCTGAATGCAAAGTTAATACTTGTTTTGTTGCTCGTTGTTTTGTCGCAATTGGGTTTTGCTCAACGCACCCAACAAGATACCATGTATGCATACCATACGGCCGAGCCTGTTATTGTTGATGGAAGTGCCGACGATGCTTGTTGGGCCGATGCCGAATGGTTTTCTATCGATCAGGTGTGGATTCCGTATAACGAAACCATGAAAGCCGGTGACTTTGAAGGCCGTTTCAAACTGGCCTGGGACAGCCTCTATCTTTATTTATTGGCTGAAATTGTCGACGATTCGTTGTCGGACGATCATGCAAACCCAACCGACAATTACTGGAACGACGATTGTTTGGAGATATTCATTGACGAGGACCGATCGAAAGGCGACCATTTATACAACTACAATGCTTTTGCATATCACATTAGTTTTGATTATGATGCCATTGATGGTGGCACCGGTAATACCATAAATCTGAAAGACAATTTGATTTGCAGAATGGACACCATTGGCGAAAACACCTATTTGTGGGAGGTGGCTATTAAAAATTACGGCAAAAGCTTTAATCCGTCGAACCCCGAAGCCAGCAGGGTGTACCTTCATCACAACAAGCTAATGGGCTTTTCGTTGGCTTACTGCGATAACGATGAAACTACTACACGCGAAAATTTTATAGGGAGCGTTTACCTGCCGCAATCGAAAGCTAACGATAGTTACATTACTGCCGATATTTTTGGTACGTTATTGCTCATTGATCCTTCGGTGCAAAATACTGTTGATGAAGTTGCAGCCAATAGCAAAGGTTTAAAATTATTTCCAAACCCTGCGTTCGATATGTTAAGCATTGAGTACAACGGAATGGTTAGTTCAAATGCTCGTATCGAAATTAGGAATGCAAACGGGCAGTTAATTAGCGATTTGTGCGTTTGCGAAGGTGCCGATGTTGATATTTCGACACTTAAGCGTGGTGCTTATGTGTTGAGCATTGTTGATGGCGAAAAAGTGGTTTCGGGCAATTTTATTAAGCAATAAAACTGATTGCTGATAGTAATTTTTCTTAATCTTCGTCGTCGCTATTCCCTTTTTGGGGCTTTGGCTTTCCGTCAACAATAATTACAATTTCGCCTTTAACGGTTTTCGAAT
>JAFGAF010000013.1 GCA_016933815.1 Prolixibacteraceae bacterium | reverse complement strand
GGCAGCAGCCTCAACCTGAAAGTTTTTTTCGAAGTGTGCAGCCAAATACTCCCTAAGCTCATCATTATCTTCAACTACCAAAATCTTTTTAGTGTTGTATTTTACTTTTACCGATTCATTTACAAAACGATGCTGAGTTGCTTCGGTAGCTTCATGGTTTAATTCAATTTCGTTCACTGAGTATGCTTCAATATCGATGGGGATTAATATGCTAAAAGTTGATCCCACATTAGGCGTTGAATCGACATTTATTTGCCCACGGTGCATAGCAACCAGCTCTTTTACAATAGAAAGGCCAATGCCTGTTCCTTCTTTGTTAATGTTACCTGCCTTATTTACTTTATAAAAGCGTTCGAATATTTTATCCTTATCACTTTCAGAAATGCCTGTACCATTATCGCTGATTACAAGTTTCATCTTTCGGGACTCATTTTCGTTCACTTCAATCAACCGAATGGCGATTTGGCCTCCTTTGGGTGTAAATTTCAAGGCATTCGACAATAAGTTCCAAACAATTTTTTCGATTTTTCCGGCATCGACATAACCCGACATGCTTTCGCAAATGCCACAAACCAATTCAACTGATTTGTTCCTGCATTCTTCTGAAAAAACTTCATAATTGTCCTTTACAAGTGCCGAAATATTGGTTTCTTTTACTTCAAGGTTAAATTGGTTTTGTGTAATCTTCCTGAAATCGAGCAAATCCGTAATTAGTTTGTACAAGCGCTTGGCATTTCTGTCAACTATCGACAGTTTGTTCAACTGCTCACGGCTAAGGTTTTCGCTTTGCAATAAATCGTTAACCGGGGCGCTTATGAGTGTTAAAGGGGTTTTCAGGTCGTGCGAAATATTGGTGAAGAATTCCAGTTTCTTCTCGGTAAGTTCATGTTCTTTTTGCAACTTATATTCCGATATTTCTTTCTGTTTTAACAATTCGAACCTTTTTAAAAAGGCATAAATCGACAAGTACAAGATGATGAAAAACAGCACTATATAAACCACATAAGCATAAATACTTAAATACCACGGCGACATAATTTTCACCATTAAACGAGTGGCATTAACCGGTTGGCTTTTATCGGCGCTTTTTATTTCAAACGTATAAGTTCCGGGCGATAAGTTGGTATAAGTAGCAAAATTGGTTTCGCCTTGATAGGTCCAATTTTCTTCCAATCCAACGAGACGGAATTCATAACTGTTGTATTTCGAAAAGCTTTTGTTTTTGGTAAAAAAATGGATGGTTAACGAGTTCATATTATAAGGCAGAACTATCCTCTCAGTTTCTTCAAGGGCACAATCAATATACTGTTTGCCATCAGGGCTTCTGATGCTTTTATTTTGAAAGCTAATATCCGAAATCACCACTTTGCTTGGTATGGTATCGGAATTTACTTTCGATGGATCGACAATTGTAAAACCGGCCAACGATGCAAAAACTATTCTGCCATCGGACAATTTTGCTGACACACGATCGTGAAATTCGTTTGCCGGCAAACCATCCCTGTGGTTAAAGTTCAAAATCTCGTAGGTTTTGGTATCGAACCTGCAAATACCTGCAATAGAGCTAATCCAAAGAAAACGGTCATCGCTCGACTCTATTCGAACCAACACATCGGAGGGCAAGCCGTCTTTTTGGCTCCATTTTTTGATTAAACCTCCATTTGCAGGAATATATATGAGCCCAGTTGTAGTTGAAGTTATCCAATAGTTGCCTTTACCATCGTTGTAAAAATCGCTTATCGTAATCCCTTGAAGCTGTGCATTCAAATCGGGCATTTTGTTTTCAATTACATTCTCATGCCAGTTTACATGGTACAAGCCCAAGTCTGAAATTACAGCAATCAGCTCCCCTTTTTTATTACTGCGCAACGAATTCAACAAACAATAAGTTACATTGCTCCCTTCATAAAAAAATTCAAAAACGCTGCTTTCTCCCGTTTTCTTATCAAAATTCAAAAGTATTTGCGAATGGAACTGTGTATGAATTACAAGATTATTGTTGCCTGCTTCGTTTATGCCAACAATTTGCTGCATTTCGTTGTTGCTCATGCCACAAATCCGAAATCGTTTTTGAAGGTTCAAATTGGCATCGTATTTTCCTAAAAGTCCATCATAAGTGCCTACCCATAACGAATTGTCCTTATCAACATGAAGGGCTGTAACTTTGGTTCCATTAAGCTCATTCAGCAGTTCGTTGCTTTGTATGTTGTTGAATTGACCGGTTTGAATATCCCATTCCGACAAGCCGTAATTGGTTCCAAAATATATTTTTGGCTCTTTAACAAAAACCGAAACCCCCTCGTTGGCCACCAATGAATTGCTGTTGCCTTTTTCAGGCATTACGTTCATAAAAAGCTGATCATCGGGCAACATACAAGCTAAACCGGCACCAAAAGTAGCAATCCAAACCTCATTATTTCTCCCCAAATGAATATCGTAAATGCTATTGCTGTTTATTGAAACTGTATTGTTTTTTCGATCAATTTTTCTTAAAAAATTCAAATTTTTATCCAAAACAATTATTCCATTTCCATCGGTTGCCACCCATATTTCATCATCAATTTCTTCAAAATCTTTATAAAAATAATGGTTATCAATATCAACCCTGGAAATTTGCTTTTTATCAGAAACAAAATACAACTCACCATTATACATTGCAACTAGAAGCAAGCTATCGACAAGTACTATTTGCGAAACCGATGAACTATCAAGAAATGAATATGCCGACTGTTGTAAATTATTATCAAAACCGTAAAACGAAAGGCCATCGTTTGTTTTGCTCACCCAAAGGCCTTCATCTGTAACACAAAAATCTGAAATATCGTTATCGTGAAAAAACAATGTCGGTTGGTTGTCCTTAATCATATAAATATTCGACATCATTAAGAAATAAACAATGCCATTTTCCTCATACATCCTTGAAATATAACCATCGAACACAAAGTCGAAATAATTGGTAACAGGGTTATGTTTAAACAAGCCCTTGTTAGTTGCCGACCACAAGTTTTGATTCGAATCATACAAAAGTTGAATTATCCCGGCATCCGATAATTCGTCAAATTGCCTGAAATTTTTCCCGTCGTAACGAGCAACGCCGTTATTGGTTCCTATCCAAATGTATCCATATTGATCTTGCTCAACACATGTTGTAATATTACGAGGCAAGCCATCAACTTCGGTATAATGCAAAAATCTTTCGGTCGAAACCGAAAAACAAATAAGCGATTGCAGTATTAATATGCCAAAAATAAAAAGTTTACGATGTTGCATTTTATCTTATTTGCCAATAATCATCATTTGTTTCGATGCTAAACAATCATGTAATTCACAAATGTAGCAAAGTTTTAAGCTTCACTACCTACCAAAATGTTTGCTCTTTTTTGACATAAAAGCACCCTTAAATATAAATGATAGAATTTTGAAGAATTTGGCGTTTTTTTTAAAGGTCGTTGGCTTCACGCTTATTTAATTTTGAATCATCTTTTTAATGTTTATCAAATCTAAAATTGAAACGAATGAAGCCTTATTTCTTAATACTTTTAATTATCCTCGAAGTAATTGCATATCCGATTTATGCACAAAAAACAAACGAAAAAGAACCTACACGAAGTATTAACATTAACTTTTTAAACGAAGAAGGCGCTCTGAATAAAATGTTCAACGAGTGCGTGGGTGCAGGTCGAGCCAACGAAGGACTACGTGCCGACTGGCAACAACAACTTGCCTATGTAAAAAAGGAATGCGGGTTCCGATACATCCGTTTTCACGGTTTGTTTACCGACGATATGGGGATTTACCGTGAAGACAATAACGGTAATCCCATGTACAACTACATGTATGTTGATGCGCTGTTCGATTTTATATTAAGTATAAACATGAAGCCTTTTGTAGAGTTAGGTTTTATGCCCTATGCACTGGCTAGTGGCCCTGAAACAATTTTCTGGTGGAAAGGCAATGTTACTCCTCCTAAAGATCACGACAAATGGGCGGCTTTGGTTCAAAACATTGTGCAACACTGGACCGACCGCTATGGCGAAGAAGAAGTAAAAACTTGGTATTTCGAAGTTTGGAACGAACCCAATCTTTCGCCCGGATTTTGGTCGGGTACTCAGGCCGATTATTTTAAACTTTATGAATACAGCGCTAAAGCCGTTAAAAACGTAAACGCTGAATACCGCATTGGAGGACCTGGCACAGCCGGTGCTGCATGGGAACCCGAGATGATCGATTTTTGCGTGAAGAACAACGTGCCCATCGATTTTGTAAGCACCCACTCGTACGGCGTAAATCAAGGCTACCTCGATGAATATGGAAATTCGGGAACAATACTGGCTCCACAGGAATTTGCCGTTAGTGGCGACGTTTTGCAATCGCGCTCCGAAATTGCAAATTCTCCAAAACCCAACCTCGAATTGCACTACACCGAGTGGAGCGCTTCGTACACACCGTCCGATCCAATCCACGACAGTTACCACGAAGCAGCTTATGTATTGCAAAAGTTAAAGCAAGTGGGCAATGCGGCCCAATCGATGTCGTACTGGGTATTCACCGATATTTTCGAGGAATCGGCACCACGTTTTACCCCTTTCCATGGTGGTTTTGGAATGCTGAACACCCAAGGCATCAACAAACCGGTGTTTTATGCTTATCAGTTCCTCAACCAATTGGGTGAAGTTGAACTTGAAAATACAGATAAAATGTCGTGGGCATGCAAAGATTCAAAAGGAAACATTCAAGTACTGGCCTACGATTTTACACACACCCATCCGGGCGATTCGGTGAACAATCAGGTGTATTACATCCGCGATTTGCCTTCGAAAGACAAAGGAAAACTTAAGGTGAATGTTTCGGGTGTTCCTGAAGGAAATTACTCACTTGAAATCTACAAAGTGGGCTACCGTTGCAACGATGCCTACACCACGTACTACGATTTGGGACGACCAAACCAACTCACTAAACAGCAGGTTGAACAAATAAAAAAAATCAACAGCGGCAACCCCATTTCGGGCGAAATCGTAAAAGTGAAAGCCGATGGTTTGTTCTCCAAAGAGCTCCCTATTCGCGAAAACGATGTGTATTTTAAACTTAATCAAACTTTAACTCATGTTGAAAAATGGAATTATCTATGTTTTAGGGCTAATGACTTGGATTACTGTGGCCAAAGCCCAAGACGTGACCATAACGGTTGATGCCAACCAAAACAAGCGTGTGGTTTCGCCCTATATTTATGGAAAAAACAGCAACGAAGCCAAACCGGCACAGTTGTACCGCGATGCCGGGGTGCGCTTTTCGCGTATGAACCAAGGCAATAACGCCACCAAATACAACTGGCGCAAAAAAATGACCAGCCACCCCGATTGGTACAACAATGTTTATCCCAACAATTGGGATTCAAAGTCGATAGAAGCAACAAAAAACCACCCCGACATGCAAATCATGTGGGCCTTTCAGCTTTTGGGAAGGGTAGCTTCGAGCACCGAGCACAATTTTAACGACTGGGAATACAATCAATCGCAATGGTGGGAAGGGCACGGGCAAAACCTGGCCGGGGGCGGCGAACCCAATACAACTGGCGTAAACCCATCGAAAGCAGCAGTCGAGGGCGACATTGATCTTTATACTCAGGAATGGCCTGCCGATTCAACCGTTGCTATTTTGAACCACTGGTTTGGCGAAGGAGGTTTGGGCTTGAACAAAGAACAGTTCTTTTATTGGAGCATGGACAACGAAACCGATATTTGGGTGGGGACGCACGACGATGTGATGAAAGACGGCCAGATACCTGCATCGGAATTCATGGACAAATACATCGAAGTGGCCAAAAAAGCCAAGGCCTTGTTCCCCGAAATCAAAAT
>JAFGAF010000149.1 GCA_016933815.1 Prolixibacteraceae bacterium | reverse complement strand
GAATAAGGATAATAAAACTAAACTAAAATGTTTCATATCTATTTTGACTTTGATTAAAAATTGTTGTTTCAAAACATTAAACAAAAATATTGCCTGTACAGTTTTAAGTTGTGACAATAATCACAAAGCCAAAGATGTTAAAAATAATTAACAAAAAAAGCCGTCATGTTTTACAAAGTAACAACATAACGGCTTATTTTTTTAGAAAATAATTTCTTCCATAGCTGCATCGAAGAATCGCACTTCGAGGAGTGCCATTTTATCGATAGCTACTATTTCAATTTTTTTCTTGTACTTCCAGCGCCATTTTCTTACAATTGAGAAAAAGCCTTTGGTAAGGAATGCAGCCACGTATGGGTGCAAGCGGATTTCGATCTTTTTATGGTTCAAATCCGAAAAAATGTAATCAACCTTACTGGCAATTTCGTCGGTAAACAAAATGGTAGCCGAAACTTTCCCTGTACCTTTACAAACCGGACACACCTCGGCGGTGTCGATATTTTGTTCAGGGCGAACACGCTGCCTGGTAATTTGCATCAAACAGAATTTGCTCAAAGGCAAAATGTGGTGTTTGGTGCGGTCGGCAGCCATAACTTCTTTCATCTTAAGATAGACTTTCTGACGGTTGTCGTTATCCTGCATATCGATAAAATCGATTACAATGATACCGCCCATGTCTCTCAAACGTAATTGACGTGCAATTTCGTCGCACGCGGCTAAGTTAACCTCCAGAGCATTTGTTTCCTGGTCGTTCGCAATTTTTGCACGGTTACCGCTGTTAACGTCTATAACGTGAAACGCTTCGGTGTGTTCAATAATAATGTACGCTCCGCTTTTAAAAGTAACCGTTTTACCAAAAAGTGCTTTAATTTGCTTATCGATGCCATTAGCATCGAACATCGGAGCACTTTTGTCGTAAAATTTTACCGTTTTCTTTTTGTCGGGTGCAATGTTGGTGATGTATTCGAGCACCTCTTCATAAACGGTATAATCATCGATGTAGATGTTGCTAAAATCGGGAGTATAAATATCCCTCAACAGAGCCGATGTACGGCTTAACTCCCCCAGCACCAAACCGGGAGGATTAACTTTTTTCAATTTAGGCAACATCGATTCCCACTTACTTACGAGCCTTTTTAGTTCCTGATCGAGTTCGGCCACCATTTTTCCTTCGGAAGCGGTACGAACAATGACCCCGTAATTACGTGGTTTAATGCTTTGAATGAGCTTTTTCAAACGGTTACGTTCCTCTGCTGTTTTTATTTTCTGAGAAACGGAGACTTTATCACCAAAAGGTACCAAAACCATGTTGCGGCCTGCAATTGAAAGTTCGGAGGTAAGGCGCGGCCCCTTGGTCGAAATTGGTTCTTTGGCTATTTGCACCAGTATGTTTTGCCCCGGTTTTAATTGCTGTGCAATTTTCCCGTTTTTATCAATATCGGGGTCGGGTGTAATTTTACTGATTGCTGTTACCTTAGCTTTTCGCGATAAAGTATTTTGAACAAACTTGTTCAAAGTTGCGAACTGAGGACCCATATCGAGATAGTGCAAAAAAGCATCCTTCTCGTGGCCCACATCAACAAATGTGGCATTAAGGCCGGGCATTATTTTTTTCACTTTGCCGAGGAAAATATCGCCCACTGCGAACTTAGTACCACTGTTCTCCCTGGTTAACTCTACCAAACGCTTGTCTTCGATCAGTGCAATTACGACCTCCGACGGATTAACGTTAATAAATAATTCGCTACTCACATTTAATAATTTTTAGGGAGAATTAATAACAATATGTATTAGAACTTGATTTCATAAAAGGATTAAACCTAAGTAGCAATGCAACTTAGGTTTAATCTCATTGTGTTTCTTTAACGATAAGCTGGCATGCTTAAAAAAGATTATTTTTTGTTCTTATGACGATTTTTTCTTAATCTTTTTTTACGCTTATGCGTTGCCATCTTATGTCTCTTTCTTTTTTTTCCGCTAGGCATAATCTTCTATTTTACTTCATCTTTAACTTGGTTAACGAAAGTTTTCGCAGGTTTAAAAGCCGGAATGTTATGAGCTGGAATAATAATAGTAGTATTTTTCGAAATGTTACGTGCAGTTTTTTCTGCTCTTTCTTTCACTATAAAACTACCAAAACCCCTTAGGTAAACATTTTTCCCATCTACCAATGAATCTTTCACAGTTTCCATAAAAGCTTCTACAGTTTTTTGAACAGTTGCTTTCTCAATACCTGTGTTCTTTGAAATTTCGTTAACAATATCTGCTTTTGTCATTGCTTAAATTATTTAATTATCAACTATTTATTCATAAATTGGTTGGCAAAGATAATTTTTTTCCAAGAATTAACACAGAACAAAACTATTTTTTTTTCGTTTTATCATTCAACTACTGTTTTTTAACACAACAAACAAGCCGGCAGGCAAATAACAAAGCTTATGAACACCTTTTTTTTTAGCAGAAAAATTTTAAACTGGTACAATATAAATAAAAGGGATTTGCCCTGGCGCAATACCCGAAACCCATATTACATTTGGATTTCGGAAGTCGTACTACAACAAACCAGGGTTGATCAAGGCAAACAGTATTACCTCAAATTTATTGATTCCTTTCCCGATATTTCAAACTTAGCTACTGCCTCGGAAGATGAAGTGCTTAAGCTTTGGCAAGGACTTGGCTATTACTCGCGAGCCCGAAACCTGCATCGGGGCGCAAAGCAGATTATTGAACAACACAAAGGAATTTTTCCCGATAAATACAGCGAATTGTTAAAAATAAGCGGAATAGGCCCTTATACAGCTGCGGCCATTGCATCAATCGCATTTAATAATACTGTTGCGGCAATCGACGGCAATGTTTACCGGGTTTTATCGCGTGTTTTCGAAGTTAATGATGCAATTGATTCGGGTGCCGGAAAAAAGACCTTCGAAAAACTGGCCAACAAATTGATCGACAAAAACGAACCCGGCAATTACAACCAAGCATTAATGGAACTTGGTGCTTTAATTTGCAAGCCCCACAACCCCGATTGTAAAAACTGCCCGCTGCAAAATAATTGCCTGGCATATAAAAACAAAACAATAAACACATTACCTGTCAAATCGAAAAAAACCCTCATCAGGCATCGATACTTTTATTACTTGATCATTAATTACGAAGAATGTGTATATGTGAAACAACGTACCGAAAACGACATTTGGAAAAAACTTTACGATTTTCCCTTAATTGAAAGCACAAAAGATTTGCCTGCAAATGCAATTACACAAAGTGCCGATTGGATCAATATTTTTGGCCAAAGCCCCGCAACATTAAATCACATCTCAGAATTGGTTAACCATCAACTCACCCATCAAAAAATATATGCGCGGTTTATTCACCTTACAATAAAAAATGAAAAATACTTGCCCGCTAATTTCATTAAAATTAATAAAAGGGATATTTTTGGGCTGGCTGTTCCAAAAATTATCGAAAACTATTTAACGAAGGTTTCTTTTGCTGAATAGTAAAACTTTATTTTGTCCAAATATGTGTATTTTTGTGCCCGAAAAAGCATTTAAACAACAATATGGCCTGTTGGTCAATATATTTTGTATTTTTTTTGAAATTTTACACGCACAACAGCGAAAGCTTTTTAGCTTTATTAAATTGTTTAACCTTTAAACACCTAAAAACATGGTAAATAAAGTAATTTTAGTTGGTAACGTGGGTAAAGAGCCCGATGTACGTTACATTGAAAGCGGAGTAGCTGTTGCCTCTTTTTCATTGGCAACCAGTGAAACTTATTTAGCCAAAAATGGCGAAAAAGTAACCAATACCGAGTGGCACAACATTGTAGCATGGCGTGGTTTGGCCGAGCTGGCCAGTAAATACATTAATAAAGGCAAACAAATATATGTAGAAGGCAGGCTCAGAACCCGCACATACGAGCAAGACGGTGTTAAGAAATACATCACCGAAATTGTTGCCGACACCATTCAATTGCTGGGGCGCAAAGACGATACAGCCCAAACGAATGGTAACAGCCAAGACAATAATTATCCGAAAAACGAACAGGCTCCGGACACTGCTAACAACATGGAAGCAGATGAACCAACCGACGACCTGCCATTCTAATTTAAATTGAAGCAACTTTGGAAACCGACAGTATTCCACATATATTTTCCTTTTTGCAGGATATAACATTTCACCCGTTTAACTGGGGTATAATTATCGGACTTGCCGTGTTGATAGTTTTATTAACATGCTCGGCACTGATTTCGGGTTCCGAAGTTGCTTTTTTTTCGCTCTCTCCGGCCGATAAAGATCAGCTTAAAAATCCCAAAAATAAAAATCACATACACATAAAAGATCACCTTCAACGACCCAATCATCTTTTGGGTACAATACTCATTGCCAACAACTTCATCAATGTTGGAATCATTATTTTATCGACATACCTTTTTCATAAAACAGTCGATTTTACAAATGCGCCTGTTTTTGGTTTTATTGTTGAAGTTGTACTGATCACCTTTCTGCTTTTGCTTTTTGGGGAAATATTGCCCAAAATTTATGCCTCGCACATTGCCCTTCCTTTTGCCGAACTTATGGCCACACCATTGTTCTATCTTTCAAAAATATTCTTACCCCTCAACAAACTATTAATAGGCTCTACATCAATAGTTAACAAACGCATGGCCAAACAAGGTAAAAACATTTCTATCGACGATATATCGCAAGCCCTTGAACTAACCTCCGAAGTTGAATTTTCGGACGATAAAGGCATACTCGAAGGCATTATTAAATTCGGAACTACCAGTGTTGATCAGATAATGACCCCCCGCATTGACGTTATCACCATCGATTTTACCGAAACTTTCGACAAAGTACTCTCGGTGATTACCGAATCGGGGTACTCGCGCATACCGGTATTCAACGAAACATTCGACAATGTTGAAGGAATTTTGTACATCAAAGACCTCCTAAGCCATTTCGATAAACCTGCCGATTTTAAATGGCAAAACATAATCAGGCCCCCCTTTTATGTGCCCGAAAACAAAAAAATCGACGATCTGCTGAAAGAATTTCAAAAATCGAAAGTACACATGGCAATTGTTGTTGATGAATACGGCGGCACATCGGGCATAGTTACACTCGAAGATATTTTGGAAGAAATTGTTGGCGATATCATTGATGAATTCGACGAAGACGACCGTCTTTATGCCAAAGTTGACGAAAAAACCTACATTTTTGACGGAAAAACACAACTGAACGATTTTTTCAGGATATGCAATATCGACAATCATTTTTTCGACGAAATTAAAGGCGAAGCCGATACGCTGGCCGGCCTTTTGCTCGAAATGAAAGGAGATTTCCCAGTAATGCACGAGAAACTTGTTTACAAACACATCGAGTTTGTTGTTGAAGCGCTAAGCAAAAGACGAATTGTTAAAATAAAAGTTGTTTTCAATAATATAGCCGAATAATCGTTAGCGAATAAAACTTACTTTTGTCGGGTTATGAGAAAAGGACATATTAAATTCATGTTTGTTGCACTTTTAATCACCGGGCTAACGGTTTTTAGCAGTTGCAAGCAAAAATTCACCCCTAAACCGAGGGCTTATTTCAGGATCGACTTTCCGAAAAAAAGTTACCATCAATCCAATTTAGCACATTTTCCCTATCGTTTCGAATATCCAAGCTATTCACAACTAATACCCGATACCACTTTTATGGCCGAACCTTTTTGGCTCAACATCGAAACAGCCAGGCACAAGGCAAAGCTGCACATATCGTACAAAACAATCGACAACAACCTGCATTTGTTAACCGACGAATCGCACGAATTGGCCTACAAGCATGCAATTAAAGCCATATCGATTAACGAAAAAATATTTGTAAACGCTGCTCAAAACGTTTGGGGCACCATTTACGAAATAAAAGGCAATACTGCCTCACCATTACAATTTCACCTCACCGACAGTACCAAACATTTTATCAGGGGTTCGTTTTACATAAGCGAAATTCCCAACTACGACTCGCTTCAACCGGTAATTAAATTTATCGAAAGCGACATTCTACATTTTATCGAAACATTAAATTGGGAATAACATGCCGTTGATTTACAATCAGTACGAACACACTTACCGTGTGGCACTTTGGGCTTTGACCGAACCCTTATCGTATTTCGAAGAAAAAGTTCAACTCTCGCAAACCGAAAAAAAAACATACCAACAAATCAGCAACGAAGGCCGTAAAAAAGAATGGCTTGCCGTTAGGTTGCTTTTATGGGAAACACTGGGGTTTTGGCCAAGCATAGTATATGCCGAATCGGGCAAACCCATTTTGCAAAACCACTCGCGCCACCTGAGCATTTCGCACGCAAAAACAATGGTAGGCATCTTGCTTTGTACCAACCCGTATGCAGGCATCGATATTGAACCAACCAAGCGCAATATCGAAAAAGTTGCCAAACGTTTTCTTTCCGAACAAGAATTAGCAGATATTGAAACAGCAAAGTTGCCCAACAGCCAAATACTTTACTGGTGTGCCAAAGAAGCCATTTTTAAAGCTGTAAACGAGAACAACATCAGTTTTTCGAAACAAATCATCGTTAACGAAGTGATGCCCAAAGGTGAAGCCATGGCTACATTTCATTCGTCGGGCAAAACCAGGCATTTTGCATTAAAACACATCGAACTCAACGATCATTTGATAGTATGGACAACATAGACTATTTTCTGAAATCTAAAAACATCTTTTAAAAAATATTGTTTAGTATAGCGACAAAGCAAATACAAACTAACAGTTATGATCAAAAAAACAGTACCACATATAATTGTAATTTTTGGCGCTTCGGGCGATTTAACCAAACGTAAGTTAGTGCCGGCTGTTTATAACCTGCATCAGCAAGATTTGCTGGGGCATCCGTTTGCCATTTTGGGCGTTAGCCGCACCGAAATGAGTGATGAAAGTTTTCGCGAGAAAATGAAAGAGTTTTTGCCAGCCGACAAACCCATCGATGATTTTTTAAATCACCTGCATTACGAATCGATTCAAACCACAAAAGAAGACGATTACCATAAACTTAAACAACGGATTGATTCACTCAGCGCCGAAATTGGTGCACCCGGAAACATTGTTTTCTATTTGTCAACTCCACCTTCGATGTATTCAATTATACCTGAACACCTTGCAGCAGTTGGACTCAACAACGAAAGCAATGGTTTTAAACGCATAATAATTGAAAAACCTTTTGGTACCAATTTACAAAGTGCTCGCCGGCTTAATAAAGATCTTCTCAAGTTTTTTGGCGAAAGCCAGTTGTACCGAATCGATCACTATTTGGGAAAAGAAACTGTACAAAACCTAATGGTACTCAGGTTTGCCAACAGCCTGTGGGAACCACTATGGAACCACAAATACATCGACCACATACAAATAACATCGGCCGAAAAACTAGGCGTTGAAAAACGAGGAGGTTATTACGACGAATCGGGTGCTTTGCGCGATATGCTGCAAAACCACCTTTTACAATTGGTTGGTTTGGTGGCCATGGAACCACCAACAGTAATCGAAGCCAATGCCATACGCAACGAAATGCTGAAGGTTTTTCAATCGATTAGGCCATTAGATACTAAAAACCTGGATCAAAATGTAGTACGAGGCCAATATACCGCTTCGCACATTGGCGGCGAAAGCGTTATTGGCTACCGCGATGAAGAGGGTGTAAACCCCAATTCGCGAACAGAAACCTTCGTGGCCATGAAACTACACATCGACAACTGGCGTTGGAGCGGCATTCCTTTTTACATACGTACAGGCAAAAAAATGCCGACACGAGCTACCGAAATTGTAATCAATTTCAGGCCAACGCCTCACCACTTGTTCGATTCGCTGGTGAACACAATAAACACGCCTAACCAACTGATTATTCGCATACAACCCGACGAAGGCATACTGCTTAAAATGGGTTTAAAAGAACCCGGTGCCGGTTTCAACGTAAAAACCGTAAACATGCGCTTTCATTATTCCGACCTGTCCGATTCGTACGTTCCAACAGCTTACGAACGCTTATTGCTCGACTGCATACAAGGCGATGCCACACTTTATGCCCGTGGCGATAATGTTGAAAAAGCATGGGAAATAGTACAACCGGTTATCGACGAATGGGAAAAAAATCCGAATGCACCCTTACATGGTTATCCGGCAGGCACATGGGGGCCTCTCGAATCGGAGAGCCTAATAAGCAACGAAGCAAGCGGGTGGCGCTACCCTTGCAAAAATCTGGCAAACGATGGCGAATATTGCGAATTATAAAATCACACAGTATATTTTATTGATCAAAACTTTGAAAAACCAGTGCTTATCGCCAATTTTGCGGCAAATTTTATAAAATGGGAATAATCATTAAAACGCCCGAACAAATTGAGGGCATTCGCAAAAGCAGTCAACTTGCAGGAAATACCCTAAAAATGATTGAAGGCTTTATTAAAGAAGGAGTAACGACTGAATATCTCGATAATATTATAGAGCAATACATGCGCGACAATGGCGCTATTCCGGCAACACTTGGCTACCACGGCTATCCAAAATCGTCGTGCATTTCGCTTAACGAAGTGGTTTGCCACGGAATTCCTTCACAAAACACCATTTTAAAAGAAGGCGATATTTTCAACATCGATGTTACCACCATTTTAAACGGCTATTATGGCGACACCAGTAAAATGTTCAGCATTGGTGAAATATCGGCTAAAGCCATCAATTTGATCGAAACCACCAAACATTGCCTTAACCTGGGCATTGCACAGGTAAAACCCGGCAACAGGGTTGGCAATATAGGTTTTGTAATTTCGAGGTACGCTAAATCGAAAGGCTACACTGTGGTTTACGAGTTTTGTGGTCATGGCTGTGGCGTTGAATTTCACGAAGACCCTCAAATAGAACATATTGCACGCCAAAACACCGGCCCTATTATGCAACCCGGAATGACCTTTACCATTGAACCAATGATTAACGAGGGAAAATCGCGCACACGTGTTGACAAAGCCGACGGCTGGACAGCCCGCACAATCGACAACAAGCTTTCGGCACAATTTGAACACACTGTTTTGGTTACCGAAACAGGCGTTGAAGTACTTACCGATGTTGATGGCGAATATCCATTCATTTAATTTTGCCTGTTTTAAAGCAGAAAAGCCCAAACTCATAATTTTGGAATGTTGGAATAATGGGATATTGGGTCAATGGGTCAATGGGTTGATGAAGTGAAAAAGTGAAGGAGTGAAACTTGGAACTTGAAACCTGAAATCTGGAACCTGAAAT
>JAFGAF010000148.1 GCA_016933815.1 Prolixibacteraceae bacterium | reverse complement strand
TACTGCCGACCGTAATTTGGTGGCTAACTTTGAGCAAAACGCAGTTACAACATATACTGTCGATGTAGCTGTTTTACCCGCAAGTTCGGGAACAGCTGTTGGTGGGGGTACTTTTAACGAGGGCAGCAGCGTAACTGTAACTGCTACTCCTGCCGAAGGTTTTGTATTTGTGAACTGGACCGAAGGAGGCACTGAAGTATCAACCAATGCTGCTTATACTTTTACACTTACTGCCAATAGGAATTTGGTGGCCAATTTCGAAGAACTACCACCTGCAACATTTACTATAAAAGCATCGGCAAATCCGTCGAAAGGTGGTACTACCAGTATTGGCACAAAAACATATACCGAGGGTACTGCCATAACAATTTCGGCAAATGCTAATGCCGGTTATCATTTCGTAAATTGGACAGAAGATGGGCTAGAAGTTTCAACTTCGAATAATTACAGCTTTACAGTAACTGCCGATCGTACTTTGGTGGCCAATTTTGAACAAGATGCAGCTCAAACCTACACTGTTGCACTTGAAGTGAATGAAGGAGAGGGCGGAACTGTTAATTTCAGCAGCCAATCGTTCGAAATGGGTGCATCGGTAACTGCCATTGCTACTCCTGCCGATGGTTATCTTTTTACCAAGTGGATGGAGGGCTCAACGCTAATCAGTACTGATTCTGATTATACCTTCTTGGTGGGTGGCGATATAACACTTACCGCTTATTTCGATAAGAAAACGGCTGTTGGTTTAACCAGCGAGACAAATGTGCGGGTTTATCCAAATCCGGCGGTTGCAATAATAACAGTTTCGGGTTTAGAAACAGGTAGTTGTGTTAAGCTGATCGATTTGGCAGGCAGCACTGTTTTTGAGCAGCAAACAACCGGTAATGAGCAAAATATCGATGTGAGTAATTTGCGTCGTGGGTGCTATTTTGTTGTAGTTGAGCACAATGCAGTAATTGGTTCCAGGAAAGTAATATTGAAATAGTTTTAAGTAGTTGGGGAGTGTGTCGGATCGATAAAAACCGGCACACTTCAATTTTTTACAATCAATAAAAATAAATGCAATGGTACATTATTTAAAAATAGCAATATTAATGCTTGTTCTGTTTTTGGGGTTCGGAGTATTTGCCCAGGTTCCTCAACGAATAAGCTATCAGGCCGTAATACGCGATAATTCGGGTAATTTGGTTATTTCCGATGATGTAAGCTTACGAATAACCATACAAAGTAAGACTACAATTGGGGGTGCGATTTCCGATTTATATACCGAAACTCATAGTGTTACAACCAACGAAAATGGTTTGGTTACTTTATTTATAGGTGGAGGCACCCCTGTTTTGGGAACTTTTGATGCAATTGTTTGGACCAACAACAAATCAACTCGCCGGCTCAAAGTTGAGGTAGATCCTACCGGAGGCACAAGCTACGTGTTGGTGGGCACAAGCGATATTTCATCAACCCCCTATGCGCTATTGGCCAAAGAGGCATTAACCGTTAGCAATGAATCCGACCCCGATTTTAATGCCTCACCAGCCAGTCAAATTACTACAACCGATGTCGATAATTGGAACAGTATTAGCCTCGACGATGCATACGATAATGGGCGAATAATATTAGTTGATAACGGACCATTTGAATTATTTGGTAATGATGGTGCTGTTTTTAGAGGAGAATTTGGGATGGGAAATAATTTAACCGCCTTTAGCAGTGGTACACGCATGTTTTGGTTTCCCAAAAAATCTGCCTTCAGAGTAGGTACTGTTATTGGAGATAAATGGAATGAAAGTAATTTAGGTAATTACTCCATTGCATTTGGGTATAATACCATGGCAAGCGGAATTTACTCAACAGCCATGGGAAGTGGGGCGTTTGCCTCAGGGGTTTCTTCTATAGCAATGGGAACTAGTGAAGCTTCGGGTGAATATGCTACAGCTATGGGTAGTGGCGAAGCCTCGGGCGATTATGCTGTTGCCATGGGTAGCCTAACCGAGGCAACACTCAACGCCGCTTTGGCTACAGGTTATAAAACAAAATCAAATGGTTTGGCCTCAACCGCTATGGGAAACGAAACAACTGCCGATGGCGATGCTTCAAC
>JAFGAF010000147.1 GCA_016933815.1 Prolixibacteraceae bacterium | reverse complement strand
TGCTTTATACCTACAGGGTTTCGTCGGCCGATTATGCTTTCCCTACCATTATGGCCAACGTGGGCAGCCTTAACAACAAAGGCATTGAGCTTACACTGAACGGTAACTTAATGAATACCAACAATTTTAATTGGGACGCCAACATCACTTTGGCCAAAAACATGCAAAAAGTTACCCAACTGTCCGACGAACAGTTCCAAACCGACGATGTTCCAAGCGGATCGTTACATGGAATTGATGGCATGTCGGGGCAGTTCTCGCAAATTATTGCCGAAGGTTACCCTGTAGGAACTTTTTGGGGACCAATGTGCACCGGCATCGACTCGTTGGGCAAGTTTGTAATAGCCGACGATGGAGCCTTACAGGATATTGGCAATGTTCAGCCCAAATTGAGCTATGGCTTCGGCACTTCGCTCAGCTACAAAAATTTCGATCTCGATGTTTCGATGTACGGCATGTACGGTCAAAAAGTATTGAACGCTACAGCAATGATATTGCACAATCCTGCGCGCCTACCGTCGCTTAATGTTACCGATAGTTTTCTTGAATCAGGTATAACCGACAAAGTAAGCTATTCGAGCTACTGGGTTGAAGATGCATCGTTCCTGAGACTGCAAACACTTACCCTTGCCTACAACATCGACGGCAAGAAATTTGGCCTCGGCAAAGTACGTTTGTATGTAACCGGCGAGAACCTGTTTGTACTTACCAACTACACCGGCACCGACCCCGAAGTGAGCATCGAAGGACTCGACAACCCCGGTTTCGACTGGTTCAACGTGTATCCTAAACCACGCACATTCTCGTTTGGCGCTAACATTTCATTTTAAATTATTAAAACGATATAACAATGAAGATACTTAATATATTTTTGGGCATACTAATGCTTGTAATGGCAGCCTCGTGCACCAATCTCGACGAAAAACTGTACGATAAAGTATCGTCGTCGGACTACGGAAAAACACCTTCCGAAATTGAAACCATTGTAGGCCGTGCTTATGCATCGCTCAGGGGCTTCAGCGATGAAATAAGCAATGCTTTTCCAACTTGCGAATTCGTTCTGTTTTTGAGCGAAACAACTTCCGACGAAGCCTGCATTCCAACGCGCGGTGCCGACTGGTACGACGAAGGCCGCTATCAGGAAGCTCAATTCCACACTTGGACACCGCAAAACCTGTTGGTTTTAAGCGCTTGGCGATACAGCTACACCGGCATCAACAAAATAAACCTCATTATCGATCAGGTAAACAAATCGGAATTGAGCGACGACGAAAAAGCCGTGGTAAATGCCGAACTACGAGGCGTTAGGGCATATTACTACTACATGCTGCTCGATTTGTACGGCAACGTGCCCATTACCACAGGGGTAAGCATCGCCGAAGGCATTACCAACTCGCCACGCTCCGAAGTTTATGCGTTTGTTGAATCCGAACTGCTTGAAATTCTCGATCTGCTGCCTGCCGAAAAGCTTTACGGGCGCTTTACCCAAAACGTTGCCAATACATTGCTTGCTCGCCTGTACATCAACTCCGAAGTGTACATTGGGCAAGCCCGTTGGGACGATTGCATTGAAGCATGCGACCGCGTTAAAGGCTACCAACTTGAACCCAACTATTTTACCAATTTCTTAACCGAGAACGAAAACTCGCAAGAAAATATTTGGGTTATTCCGTACGACAGTAAAGAAGGCACTGTTGGCAACTTTTTCGCCTCACTTTCGTTTCACTACAAACAAAAACAAGCCTTTTCGGCAACCAGCAACTATACCGACTGCGTAAACGGCATTTGCCTTCAACCGGGTGTTTATTCTGCTTTCGACGATACCGACATCCGCAAACAAGGCTTTCTCGAGGGCGACCAAATTTCGATGGCAACCGGCTCGGTTATTCTCATGGACAATGGAACGCCATTGACCTATACCGAAGAAATCATCGATTATACCAATGCTTTTCAAAACGAAGGTGTTCGTATTAAAAAATATGAAGTAAAAGAAGGCGAAACATGGGAACGCGACCACGATTTTGTTTTGATGCGTTATGCCGAAATACTGATGATGAAGGCCGAATGCTACATGCGCATGGGAGCTCCGGTTATGGCACGCCAAATGGTGGTTCAAATACGCGAAAGGGCCAATATTGAAACCCCTGCCGACATCGATATCGAATTTATCGATCAGGAATGGTTGCGCGAGTTTACCCTCGAAGGTTTGCGCCGTTCGGTAAACATTCGTATGGGCGATTGGTTTAATCCGTGGTGGAACAAAGATGCAACACCCGAGTACAGGGCCTTGTTCCCCATTCCGCAATACGAACTCGATTTGAACAGTAAGCTGGTTCAAAATCCCGGCTATTAGTAAATACTTCAGATAATGATTGGATTTAAAGAGAAAATGCTATTTACAGGCTTGGCCATATTCTTTCTCGCATGCATTTTGGCGTGTGAGAAAGATGGCCCCGAGCCAACTGAGGGTTTCACAATAGAAAAATTCAGTGCCGTTGCAGTTGCAAAAACAAATGCAATTAAAACCTACGCCCATTACATGCCATGGTACGAAACGCCCGAAACCAACAACGGCAAATGGGGCATACACTGGACCATGAATACCCGCAATCCAAATATTACCGACGCAAACGGCAAACGGCAAATAGCATCGCACTTTTATCCGCTCACAGGCCCCTATGCTTCGAGCGATGCCAATATTATTGAATACCATTTACTGTTGATGAAATACAGCGGTATCGACGGTGTGCTGATTGATTGGTACGGATCAAGCGATTACAATGACTATGGCAGCAACCGCTCCAACAGCGAAGCTTTGATTGATGCCCTCGAAGGCGTTGGACTTGAATATGCCATTGTTTACGAAGATCGTACCATTGAACAGGTTGTAAAAAACGACAATTACTTAAGTCGTATTGAAGCTGCCCACACCGACATGAGCTATCTCGAAGCCAATTATTTCGACAATCGCAATTACATTAAAGTGAACGGCAAACCTTTGCTGTTGGTTTTTGGCCCCGAAGAGTTTCATCAACCCGATGAATGGGGCGAGATTTTAAGCGTTTTAAGCACCGAAGCTACCTTCATCACACTAAATTATACATCGGCACAAACAGCTCCTCACTCGTCGGGCGAATACATTTGGGTCGATCAGGGATCACTGGACAACAAATACGCAAACAAAAGCCAGTTCGATGTCTTTATTGGCGGAGCATATCCCGGATTCCTCGATTTTTATTCAGAAGGAGGATGGGGCAAAGGTTATTTCATCATTGATCACAACAACGGCGAAACATTCAAGCAAACATTGCAGCAGGCAAAAAACGCCAATATTGATTATCTTCAACTAATTACATGGAACGATTATGGTGAAGGCACCATGATTGAACCCACCGAAGAGTTCGGTTTTACCTTGCTCGAAATGGTTCAGCAGTTTACAGAAGTAACTTACCAAAAAACAGAGCTCGAAACCATATATTCACTTTTCCAATTGCGCAAGCAAGTTAGCAGTACCGACGATAAAAAACGCCTCGATCAGGCTTATTATTACTTGGTTTCGACTCAATATAACAAAGCCAAACAGTTAATCGACAGTTTAAAAACAATCAATTCGCTATGATAAAAAAGATAATAAATTACAACTGGTTAGGAATAATTGGCTCGGTAATACTTCCAATAATGTTCACTTTGATGTACATCGGGTGCTCCGAAAAAGATGATCCTGTACCGGAGGAAAACAACAAGCAACCCGTTGAAATCATTCAACCTTTTGATAAAGTTCCGTCGTTAACCAACATGGTAATTTACGAAGTAAACCCGCTGGTTTTTGGTCCCGACGGCACTTTTTCCGATGTCGAAGCCAAGCTGTCGCACATAAAAGGGCTTGGAGTAAATGTTGTATGGCTAATGCCAATTTTCCCAAAAGGAATCGAGAAAGGAGTTGGCTCTCCCTATGCTGTTATGGACTACACCGATGTGAACCCCGATTATGGAACAATTAACGATTTTAAGCGTTTGGTAACAGCTGCCCACCAACTCGAAATGGCAGTAATTATCGACTGGGTAGCCAATCACACTTCGTGGGACAATGCATGGATCGACAACCACGATTGGTACGTAAGCGATACCAACGGCAATATAATTAACCCGCCGGGCACCAATTGGCAGGATGTAGCCGAGCTTAACTACAACAACATGGAAATGAGGGCCGAAATGATCGATGCACTTAAATTTTGGATCGAAGAATGCAACATTGACGGTTTTAG
>JAFGAF010000146.1 GCA_016933815.1 Prolixibacteraceae bacterium | reverse complement strand
TTGGCGCTTGAGGCTCCTGCAAAAGAATTTGCCTATGTTGTAGGCGATTTTACAAACTGGGAAGTGAATGAAAGTTATAAAATGAATCGAACACCCGACGGGGAGTTTTTTTGGGTCGAAATTGACAAACTTGAAGCGCATAAACCTTATGTTTTTCAATATTGGACAGATGGTGAAGTGAAAGTGGGCGATCCTTACGCCGATTGGGTTGCCGACCCCTGGAGCGACAATGAAATTGACGAAAGTATTTTTCCCGGAATTCCTGATTACACAAAAACTGAATATGGCCTTGCTACAGTTTTGCAAACCGGACAAGAAAACTATCAATGGTCGGAGCACGAGGCTTCGTGGCAAAGTCCAAATGTTGACCATTTGGTAATTTACGAGCTGCATGTGCGCGATTTTTTGGCTTCGCACAGTTATACCGATTTAATCGACACTTTAACTTATCTGAAGAATTTAGGCATCGATGCTATTGAGTTGATGCCGGTTAACGAGTTTGAGGGAAACAAATCGTGGGGTTACAATCCTTCGTACTATTTTGCACCCGATAAATATTACGGCACCAAAAATGAACTCAAGCGTTTTATCGATCATGCCCACCAAAATGGGATGGCTGTAATTATCGATATGGTTCTGAACCACGCTTTTGGGCAAAATGCAATGGTGCAAATGTATTGGGACGATGTAAATAAACGCCCCGCAGCCAACAATCCTTGGTTTAATGTTAATCATGTTGGGCAATACCAATGGGGCTACGATTTTAATCACGAGAGTGAATATACGCAAGGTTTTGTCGATAGGGTGAATAAATACTGGCTCGAAGAATTTGGTTTTGATGGTTTTCGGTTCGATTTTACCAAAGGTTTTACCAACTATGCACCTGGCGGCAATGTCGATGGTTTCGATCAGTCGCGTATTGATATTCTTAAGCGCATGGCCGACGAAATTTGGAAGACAGATGCAAATGCCTATATCATTCTTGAACACTGGGGAACATCAACCGAAGAGGCAGTTTTGGCCAATTATGGCATGAAAATGTGGCGCAACCGCAGTTACGATTTTGTGCCTGCAGTTACCGGTGCTGCAACCGGTAGTTTTGCCAACATGAATGCCACATCGCATGTTTCGTATTTTAATAGCCACGATGAAAGGCGCATTGCTGAACATGCCCTTGCCGAAGGTTTGGCAAAGGGAAATTACAATGTAAAAAATCCTGCCATTATGCTCGAAAGGGTGAAAATGGCAGCAGCATTTATCTATTTGAGCCCCGGGCCGAAAATGATTTGGCAATTCGATGAGCTGGGTTACGACATATCGATCGATTACAACGGTCGAACAGGCGAAAAACCTTTGCCTTGGGGAAATAATAGTTTGAATTATTACACCGATCAAAACCGCCAAAATATTTACGATGCTTATAAGGCGATACTTGAACTTAGAAAAACAATTGGTCCCGAAGTGTTATTGGCAGCCAACACCAACCACAAACTTAACGGTACTACGCGGAGGCTGGCTTACGATACGCCACAAGCCGATTTGGTGTTGATTGCCAATTTTGGTCTCGAAACTGCTTCAATCGATGCTGCTTTTACCCAAACCGGCACTTGGTTTAATTATTTTACAGGCCACGAAATAAACGTTAGCGATGTATCGCAAAACATTGAATTGCGAGCAGGCGAATGGCATATTTTTACCAAAGTGCGTTTGTCGGAAGGTTTGCCCGGTGTGGTTGAGGTTTTCGACATGCCAGTTTCGGTTTCGCCCAACCCTTTTTCAATGAAGGATGAAATTACAATAACTTTTGATGCTTCGAAAGCTTGGCCCGATGGCACCAATGGGCTTGCAAATTCAACAGTAATCAACTTAAACGCAGGGATAATTACCGATGAGATTTTTTCAGCAAATATCAAAAATGAAAAATCGGCAGTAATGGTTCAAAAAGAAAGCGGTATATGGGAAGTTAAATTAAAACCTTCGGTGTTTTTTAACACATCAACTGCATTGCAATTGGCTTTTCATTTTACCGATGATGAAGGGAACAGGGGAATGGGTTTTCGTAACATGCCTGTTTATTTCGATGTGCTTTCCGAAAAACCTATCGTTACAATTAGCCCTGCAAGTTTTGAGGCTACCGACCCAATTACCATTACTTTCGATGCTACCCAAGGCAACCGCGAGTTAATGGGTGTTGATAAGGTTTATATGCACAGCAGTGCTGTAACACAAAATACAAATACTCCGCAAACAACA
Source organism: Prolixibacteraceae bacterium (assembly GCA_016933815.1). Lineage (GTDB taxonomy): Bacteria > Bacteroidota > Bacteroidia > Bacteroidales > Prolixibacteraceae > Roseimarinus. Next base: position 155 of record JAFGAF010000146.1, on the reverse strand, counting down.
ACATGGAGCTATGCAGTTGGCAATTGGGGGCTCGACGATGGTGTTGGGCAAATGACTCAAGTGGCCGATTATGTTTGGGAAATTACCCTTGAGCCACGCAGCTACTATCAATTGCCCGAAAATGAGCATCCTTACTGGATTGCCGCAGTTTTTCG
>JAFGAF010000145.1 GCA_016933815.1 Prolixibacteraceae bacterium | reverse complement strand
TAAAACGAACATTGCTGTTTAATTGCACCATGCGATTTGCTGCACCAATCAAAATATCGATTCCTTTTGACACACCAGCACGGCCAAAAAACACAAAATTAAACATTCCATCGGGGCGCTTCCATTGAGGCAAGTTGTAATCAATGCCATTGTATATGCGGCTTATTCTAGAAGCATTTACACCAACATCAACCAAAGCATTACGCGTACTTTCCGACACAGTCACATAACGCGAAAAACTAAATTTGAACAGCAAACGCTCAAGCAACCGGAACAGCCACTTTTCGAACAAGGACAAAAAAGGCAGATCGAACCATTGCTTATTCCACACTTCGTGAACCGTTAGAACTGTTTTTTTGCCGGCTATTTTAGCTGCAAACCATGCACCAAAAGCCGAGCTGTATGTCGATGTATGAATTAAGCTTGATTGTTTTGCCAAGCTTACAATCAATGGGAGTGCAAAAAAAGGGAATAGAATCCGCCCGGGAGCTTTCACCCTAAAAATGTTAATTCCCTTATGTATTTCGGAAGCAGCAAGTTTTTTATCGTAACGCCAGGTGATGTAGCTTACCTTGTGCCCTTGTTGTACCAGCGAAACCGAAAGTTGCTCAAAAAGTTTTTCGACACCGCCCAAGTGAGGATAAAAATAATCGCTTACAAAAAGGATATTCATGGCTATGGATTAGAGGGGTGGATTATTTCGCCATCGAATCGGGCTGCAAATTTCGACCAGCTGAACTTGCGAACTTGTTCGAAACCTTTGTTGGTTAGTTCTTTTTGCAGATCGGGACTGCTTGCCACAAGCTTCATTTTTTCTGACAATTCGCCGGCCGAATACGGATTGAAATAAATTACAGCATCGCCACCAAGCTCGGGCAAGCTCGATATTCGGGAAACAATGCAAGGGGCACCGCAAACCATGGCTTCAACCACCGGAAAACCAAAGCCTTCGTACAACGACGGATAAACAAAAGCAGTAGCGTTGGCATACAATTCCTTTAATTCAGTATCGGCAACATACCCCCGAAGTTCAATATCGTCGCGAAAAGGATGACTTTTAAGTTGCACAAAAAAATCTTCCGTTTTCCACCCTTTTCCACCAACAATAATCAACTTATAGTATTTGGTGTGGCTACGCCTGAACATCGTATAGGCTGTTAGCAATTTTTGCAGGTTTTTACGGGGTTCAATGGTTCCTGTACTTAAAAAGTAGGACTGTTTTTGAGCTGTTGTTTTCGTTTCACTTGAAAAGAAAAATGGATTAACGCCAGGATAAATACAAACAGCTTTTTGCTTGGTAACAGGATAAAAGTGATGCAAATCGGTGAGGGTATTTTCAGAGTTAACAATTACCTTATATGCATGGCGCATTAGCGAGGGCAAAAATAATTTTTGCAGTTTAGCGCTAAGCAATTTATGCCACTGCGGAAATTTTATGGGCGTTAGATCGTGTATAATTGTGATACGCTTAATGTGGCCGGGCAAATTGAACGGCCCAAAATGAGCAGGTTCAATTACATAGTCAGGTTTTAATTTCCGAATAGCACGCGGAACCGACCAAAAAATGCGGAGTGGGTCTTTATTTATGAAAGGGAGCAAAGGTTTTACCCGCACATCGTTTTCAAATTGAATATCGTGCCTGCGCCCGTGCCTTATACAAATAACTTCGTAGTTGGTATAGGTTTGCAAAGCCTCAATCATATTGCGGGTATAAAAATGAATGCCAGCATCCTGCAAATCAACACTATCGGCTATTATTACAATGCGCATGAGAATTATTTTTCAAATTTGTGTGCTTCGTTCTTTACTATATATTTAACAAAGCGTTGAAGATCGTGATTCAAAAAAAAGGTTTGCATCTTTAACATTTTGAAAAAACCAATTTCTCGTGTTTTCAGCTTTCTATTTTTAATAATGGTTTTAAAATCGACTAAAATAGTAAAAGCAGTGGCACGAAATAACAAAACAGGATACCTGAACCGGAATGTTAAAACAAAGAGCAACACAATAAACAGGTTACGCAACAAAACAAGCGGAAAGTTTATCAAAATATGGGCAAACGGAAGATTGGTCAATGCAGTATAGTTGATATCCCGAATAATTTTCGTGGTTCTTTTATCGGATTTAATTTTATTAACCGACTGCCCCATTATATGAAAAACGATTGATGACGGCACAAAATAAATAACTTTATTATTTACCGTTGCCCTGAGGCTAATTTCTGCATCTTCGTATCCGGTATCGAAAAAGGAATCGAAACCGCCAATTTGCTCAATTAAAGATAAACGCATTAAGCACGCCCCGGCACTAAAGCCCATTACCCGTTTTCTTTTGTAAGCTTTTGAAGCAAGACAACCATGACCAACAGGTAAAATCTCACCTGTATTCAGCATTTTTAAACCTGCACTATCGATTACTTGCCTGTTGTAATATTGCATCATATTGCAAGCAATGGCATCGGCATTATTATTAATTAAAGCATCATAAGCTTCACTCAGCCAATCGGCATGAGCCACGGCATCGTTATTCAACAAGGCAACTACTTTATAACCGGCATTAATCAAACCTTCGAACAAAATGTTGTGGGCATTGCCAAAACCAAGATTCTCGTTGTTCTTAATTAGTTCAACATTTAGCTCATGACCAAAACGTTGCGATAATGCATCAAAATCGGATCCAACAGAACCATTATCGACCACAAAGATTTTTACTGAAGGATACGACTGTCCCAAGACCGAGTCGACACAAGCAATTGTATCATCCAATCCATTCCAATTCAATATGATTACCGGCAGGGTTTCCAAGTGTGCGATTTGACTTATTATTTAAAACTGCTGCGAAGGTAATAAAAATGGTTTTATACATGAAACAAACACATTATTATGCCTTAAAAAAGGCCTACACGTCATATAATTACGGGCTCCGACCAAAAACATGACAAAATTCACATAAGAAAAAACGCCATTCATCAAGTCAAAACGCTCATTGATCAAAAGTGGCCTGAAACAGTGATCCTATATGGTTTTTTTTTATTCTCTTTGTAGTGGAATTAAAGAACAAACACCAATGAAATCTTTTAAACTATTAATAATTTTTGCAGTACTTTTTAGCCTGAACGGTTTTTCCCAAACCATCAGACCTCTTTCGTACAGGGTAGAAAAAATTGCAATGTCAACCCCAATGACAACCCTCGACGAAATATTTTTCATGAATTACTTCCACGCAAAACCTGTTAACGTTTATTTCGACGGCAAAGACCTCAAAATGACATACGACAACGGCAAAACACTTGCAAACAAAGAAGTAACCGAAGTGAGCCGCGAAGAAGATACTGACGATGGACAACTTTTAATGGAAACCATACTTTTTGTTGACAATGCACTTACCTCCGACACCATTACCTTTGTTATGGATTACGAAGTGGGTTACGTACAAATAGTATTACCAACAAAAAACTCTGCCGGCGAAAACATTGGCTACACTTCGTACCGTCAGTTCATCGATCAGGCACAATTGGCTTTAAAACAATAATAAACACCATTACCACAATAAATTCATCAATCGCATTACCTTTTCGGGTGGTGCGATTTTTTATTTCATTATTCATCGGATTGTGTATTGGCACTTAAGCCCAATATTCCTAAAAAGAAACTGTTTAAAATAATTTGCACTCCTAATATCAGAAAGAAAACAGCAGGAATAACAATCCGCAACACCTGCGATACTTCCAAAGCGCCAAACCCGGTATTTTTCCAAATCGAAAGCGCATAAGCCGACAAAGCAAAGCCTGTTCCCCCAATTAGTAACCCTACAAATAAGCCCCTTTCGAGGCTGAACAGTTTAAAAATGCGTCGAAAGCCAACCGAATCGGGCAACATATTGTTCAGAATGCCAAAATAACGGGCAAACACATAAAAACTCATTAATTGAAATCCCAAATAAAAGGTAGCCGAAAGGTACAACAAGCTGTGCACATCGAAATGGACTTCGCGAACCTCAACCTTTGCAACGATGAGGATGACCGACATAATCAGGCCAAAAACAATCAGGAACAATCCCGGGTAAAAAAACAGCCAGCGCGGACTATAAACCAATAAAAAACGCAAATGCCGCCACCCGTCGCGCCATGTTCTTAAATGTGGTAAACGCCCTCTTTCATCGGGATACAAAACAGCAGGCACTTCGCAAATATTCAGCCTATTGAGACTGGCTTTAACCACCATTTCGGAAGCAAATTCCATTCCGGCAGTACTTAATCGGAGTTGACATATTGCTTGTCGGTTAAAACCTCTTAACCCACAATGAAAATCACCAATTGATGAACCAAAAAACAATCTGCCGATAAAAGACAAAACCGGATTGCCCAAATAGCGGTGCAAAAAGGGCATGGCTCCTTTTTTAATGCCACCTTTAAAGCGGTTGCCCATCACCAGATCGTAGCCTTCACGTAATTTTTCCATAAACGGGCCAATGGCTTCAAAATCGTAACTGCAATCGGAGTCGCCCATGATGATGTATTTCCCCTTTGCTGCTTCAATACCTGCTCGAAGCGCATTGCCGTAGCCTTTTTCTTTTACATGAACTACACGCGCGCCCATACTTTCGGCAATGGCCACCGAATGATCGGTACTGCCATTATCGGCCACTAAAATCTCGGCTATAAGGGCATTTGAAATAATGCCACGTAATGCACGCTCAATGCATTTACCCAAAGTAAGTTCTTCGTTAAGACAAGGCATCAGTATGGTAAGTTCAAAAGCGTTATTCATGACTAAATATTTACTTTTGGGATTCATCAGGCGCTACAGTTCTTTCGCTTAAATGCATCTTTTTATCAGCACGTAAATACTCAACAATTACGGCCAACGAAATAAAAAAGGCAGCAATTATTATTGCATACGAAGGTAAAAAATATGCATGGTTTGATGCTTTGTACCCTACAACTACATCAATAGCAGTCAGCATGGCCAAATGGGTCCAAAAACCAATTATCATAACAATAAGCGGCAATGCTCTGTGCCACACTCTATTTTTAATACACAGGAATATTGCTAAAAATGCCAAGGGAGTTGTGAGGTGAAAAAGCGGCACAACAAGCCACGAAAACAGCTTTACAACAAGGTTCCAGAAATGATTCACCAACTTATTCATCAGCATTTTTTGTGTAACATTATCGTTGGCCGATATGTAATTCACATTTAAAGCCGCAGCCCAACGTTTTTCCATCTCGGGAGCATTTTCAACACGTGATTTTCTTACGGCTAAAGTCATGAAACTTTTATGAAAATGATTCGGAGTATAAAAACGGTTGATGTAATTACGAGGCAGCATTTTCAAAATTGTCACAACATCTTGCTTCATTATAAAATAGGGTCCCATCGACACCAATATTTTTCGCTTTTCAAGTTGGCCATCACTTATTGCCTCGTTGATTTTTCGGGCAATTAAACGCTGATAATCAGCCACCTTTTTGGCATCGGCATAATAACCGGCCCGTTTTAAAGATACAATCCAATACCATTCAAAATGACTTGCAGGTATATATATGCTGTCCTGTTTAATAATTTGCATTGAATCGACATTGAAATATCGAGAGCTGGC
>JAFGAF010000144.1 GCA_016933815.1 Prolixibacteraceae bacterium | reverse complement strand
GAATTCAACAGTTCAACCAGTTGTTTTTCGGTAAAACAATTATTTTCTAAATTTTCAAAAATATGTTTCATCAGTTGTCAAAAATGAGGTTTTTTTTTGAAAAGTATTGGTTTTGGGACATTTTTCATCTTGCAATTTAACAGCAATAACAATAACTTGCATAAAAAATGACCTAACCATGTACGAAGCCTCATATTATAACAAATTAGAAAACAAAGCAGTTCAATGCACCCTATGCCCTCGCAATTGTATTATCGATGAGGGGAAATTTGGTAACTGCAACGCAAGGCGAAACCGCAACGGGATACTTTCGAGCGAAGTTTTTTCAAAAATTGCCGCAATCGATACCGACCCCATTGAAAAAAAACCTTTGTACCACTTCTATCCGGGCAGTCAAATACTTTCGGTTGGAACAACCGGATGCAATCTTCATTGTGTATTTTGCCAAAACCATGCAATATCACAATGCAATAATCGAAGTCCCGTATTAATTAAAACCATTTCGCCTGACGAGCTAATAGCAATAGCAAACAAAACGCCGAAAAATATTGGCATTGCATTTACCTATAACGAACCGGTTATTAATTTTGAATACGTTATTGAAAGTTCGCGTTTGGCAAAAATGAACCAACTAAAAACCGTGATGGTCAGCAATGGTTACATCAATCCCGATCCGCTCGAAATGCTTCTGAACTATATCGATGCTTTCAATATCGACTTAAAAGGATTTTCGGACACTTTTTACAAAAAATACACTAAAGGAACATTAAAACCGGTACTCGAAACCATTCAACAAATAAAAGCAAAAGGAAAACACATTGAACTAACCATGTTAGTACTGCCAACCATAAACGACGATGAAAAACAATTTGAAGCCATGTGCAAATGGATTTCAAGGAAAATAGGCCCCAACACAGTACTTCATCTTAGCCGTTACTTTCCGCGCTATGAGCTCAACCAATACCCTACTCCGGCCGAGCTGCTTTTCTCGCTATTCGATATAGCCAAAAATTACCTCAACCATGTTTATATTGGCAACATGGCTACCGAGATTTATGCCAACAGCTATTGCCCGAATTGCGGCGCACTGTTAATTGAACGTACTTATTCGTACATCAATAAAAAAGGAATCGATGATTTGGGAAACTGTTTAAAATGTAACAAAAATGTATTCGAAAATATCTGACAACATAGCATACACGCGCAAACCCGTTTGTGCCGGAAGATTTTATCCCGAAAATAAAAAAGAACTCGAAGAACTGATCAGGCATATACTCGAAAACGAAAAGCCGAACATCGACACCTCGCTTTCGATTAATCAATTATGTGGTGCAATTGTACCCCATGCAGGCTACATCTATTCCGGATATCAGGCTGTTCATGCTTTTCAGGTAATAAAAGAAAGTGTAGAACACTACGATACTTTTATAATTATTAACCCCAACCATACCGGATCGGCAACCGACATTTTTAACCTAAGTACTGCCACAAAATGGGAAACGCCGCTTGGCGATGTTGAAGTTGACATTCAATTATCAGAACAACTTGAAATTGAGTACCATAACGCTGCCCATAACAACGAACATTCAGGTGAAGTTATTTTACCCTTTTTGCAATATTTTATCGACTACCCTTTTAAAATTGTACCAATAACCATGAACCGCCAAAACTATGATACGGCATTTAAACTGGCACAAAAAATTTTGGAAGCCACAAAAAAAACAGGCCGAAAAGTATTTGTTATTGCATCGACCGATTTCTCGCATTTCGAAACTCCGAACCGCGGATATGAGCTCGATCAGCTTGTGGTTGATCAAATATTGAAAATGAATTCAAAGTTAATTGAAGAAAAGGTTAACGATCACAACATCTCAATGTGTGGCTTTGGCCCCGTGATGACCCTTATCGAATTATCGAAGTTGTGTTCTCAAAATGCTCAAATGCACATTCTTAAACGCGGACATTCGGGAACTGTTTACCCTTCGGAGAAAGTAGTTAATTATATTTCGATGATTTGCACACATTAACTTGATCGAAGCGTTATTTTTTCGGCCTAAAAAACTAATTTAGTGCCAAAATTTTATTTTATGATCAAATCGATGACAGGCTACGGAAAAGCCGAATGTGAGCTTTCCGACAAAAAAATCAGCATTGAGATTAAAACACTCAATAGTAAACAACTCGACATTTCGACCCGTTTGCCCAACCTTTACAAATCGAAAGACATTGAAATCAGAAAGATTATTTCTGAAAAAATAATCAGGGGAAAAGTAGAAATGGTGCTTTACTACGAAAATTTGGGCGAAGTAAGCAATGCTAAGATCAACACCCCGGTAGTAAAAAATTATTTCAAACAATTAATAACAGTTTATACCGACTTGGGTTTCGAAGTCGATCAAATGACCATTCCAACCATTATTCGTTTGCCCGATTCGGTTAAAATTGAACACGAAGAACTCAACGAAGAAGAATGGGCGAAAATTGCCGACATGATTAGCAGTGCACTCGAAAAGCTCGATGCATTCAGAATACAAGAAGGGGCAGCGCTTGAACAAGACATTGTTTCGCAAATTGAAAGTATTTTGAAACTGCGCGATATGGTCAGCCCATTCGAAAGCGAACGCATTGAACAAGTTAGAACCAGGCTTTCCGATACACTCACTGACCTAAGTAACAATATACAATACGACCAAAACCGTTTTGAACAAGAATTGATTTTCTATCTCGAAAAACTCGACATTAATGAAGAAAAGGTACGGCTCGAAAACCATTGCAAGTATTTTTTAGATACTTTGAAAGAAACTACACCAGGCAAAAAATTGGGCTTTATTTCTCAGGAAATTGGTCGCGAAATAAATACAATGGGATCGAAAGCCAACCATGCCGAAATTCAAAAATTAGTTATTCAAATGAAAGATGCCCTTGAAAGAATCAAAGAGCAATCGTTAAACGTTTTATAATATTCATGAAAAAAGGAAAGTTAATCATTTTTTCAGCTCCTTCGGGCTCGGGAAAAACAACAATTGTAAGGCATTTGCTTAACAAAGGTTTTAATCTCGAGTTTTCGGTCTCGGCCACAAGCCGCAGCCCGCGGGGGAACGAGGTAAATGGCAAAGATTATTATTTTATTAGTGCCGACGAATTTCGTAAAAAAATTGAAAACGATGAGTTTCTCGAATGGGAAGAAGTTTATACCGACAACTACTATGGTACCCTAAAAAGCGAAGTTGAACGGATCAGAAACGAAGGCAAAAATGTAGTTTTCGATGTTGATGTTGTTGGCGGGTGCAACATTAAAAACTATTACGGCAGCGAAGCAATGTCGGTTTTTGTGCAAGCACCTTCAATCGAAGAGCTCGAAAAAAGGTTGAGCATGCGATCGACCGATAGTGCCGAAGTTATAAAAACACGAATCGAAAAAGCAAAATATGAACTTGGCTTTGCACCTCGCTTCGATGTGATTATTGTAAACGACAAACTTGAAAATGCACTCGCTGAGGCAGAAAAAATTATTGGAAATTTTATTCAATAAAGGAAATGAAAATTGGGCTCTTTTTCGGATCGTTTAATCCCATTCACATTGGACACACAGCCATTGCCAACTATTTGCTCGAATATGGCCCTGTTGATCAAGTGTGGTTTGTTGTTACTCCGCACAATCCGCTTAAAAAGAAAAAAAATCTGCTCGACGATTATCAACGCCTTGAGTTGGTAAACCGCGCCATCGACAACGATTTCAGGCTGCGCGCATCGAATATTGAGTTTAATCTGCCTAAACCCAATTACACAATTGATACACTGGCTTATCTGAGTGAGAAGCATCCCAAAAATGAGTTTCTATTAATTATTGGTGCCGATAATTATGTGAGTTTAAAAAAGTGGAAAAACTGGGAGGTTCTTGTGCGCGATTACCGCTTCGTTGTTTATCCCCGACCGGGCTTCGACCATCGCAACATCAATTTCGGCAATAATTGTACTATAATTGAAGCACCGCTAATTGAAATTTCGTCAACCTTTATTCGCCAATCGATTGCTGCCGGAAAAGATGTAAGGCATTTTATGCATCCATCGGTATTTCAATACATTTCGGAAATGAATTTTTACACAAAATAGACACCCAAAAAAACCTGATCGGAAAAAATCCAATCAGGTTACATCCACTTATAAAATCTACCTCTTTCCCTGAAAAACCTATTAATATCGTTTATTGTAAACCCTAATGGTTTCCAATTTTATGTTTTGTTGTTTGTTATTTGCTAAAGTTACTAATATGGTTAAACCGTTCTCAACCATAGCTTTCATTTGTTTAAAAAGGTTGTTTATCATTGTATTATAATTTAATTGGCTATTAAACTGCGATTTAAATCAAGTATCATATCGAGGCGATTAAACACCATTAGCTTAATTTTTGTTTCATTTTCAATTTTAAGCACTTCGTTATCAAAAATCCCTAAGTGCAAGTTCGAAAACAAAAATTCGTTAATTGATTGGTTTTCCTTCGTGTAAAAAATAATTCTCTCTTTTTCCATCGTGTTATTTTAAAAAAAAAAAGGTTGGGAAAAAAATCATGAAAAACTTACTTAACCTAAACTAAACCATATTAACCCATAAAATCCCTTTTCCCAACCTATAAATGCTTAAACTTCAACCATGAAAATTTATACAACAAAGGTAAGTACCTGAAACAGATATTTAAATATGGAAATCCCTCTATTTGACAGGATAAGCACCCATTTTGAATTAGGGAAAACCCCTATTAAATAGCAGGGTAATGCATTAACGCATAAAGAAGAAAGTTTCGAATTGTACTTTACGTGAAATACGATAACGCTCGTCGAGCGGTATGGTTTCGTCGCGTTGAATTTCCTGAATTTCACCCAATGCGCGTACCATTATACGGTTTTCGGGTACACCTTTACGAATAAGGTGTTTTTTAACAGCTTCGACCCTGCGAGCCGAAAGGGTTTTATTATAATCGGATGAGCCACGCGGATCTGCAAAGCCATACAAACGAATATTCAGCATTGGGTTATCGAACAAATATTTCACCAGTTTATTGAGTTCTTCTTCGGCCTCGGCATCGAGTTCATATTTATCGGTTTCGAAGTAAACTTCGGGTGTTTCCTCTTCAACATCGGGCCATCCTACATCGGGAGGTTCAGGGCAACCCATGTATTCCATTGGTCCCCACTCATCGGGGCATTGGTCAATATAATCAGGCAAACCGTCGCCATCGGTATCAACCGGGCAGCCATGTTCATCCACAACAACATTAGGCGGAGTATCGGGACATAAATCGAAAGGATCAATTACGCCATCGCCATCACTATCGGGGCATCCGTTAAGCTCGTGCGGGCCGGGTAAATCGGGACAAGCATCGATATGATCGGGCAAACCATCGCCATCGCGGTCGGGGCAACCGTTAAATTCAGGCAAACCGGGTACTTCGGGGCAATCGTCGAGGTAATCGGGAATGCCATCGTTGTCCCTGTCGAGCGGACAACCTTTTTCGTCAACTTCAACACCCGGCGGAGTATCGGGGCATTCATCTTCACTATCGGGAACGCCATCGCCATCGCTGTCTTTTTCGCCACCTAACTTTATGAATAAACCAATTCGACCACCACCAAACTTATCGTTGTTCCGGTTCAACGAAGCACCGTCAAGCTCTTCGGTAGTAGCCAAAAGCACATCGAGTTCAACAAAAGCCGATACCCTTCGGCTAATTTGATATTTAACACCGGCTAGCGCAGTAATTGCAACCTCGTCTATAAAATGTTTGAATGCATCACCACTTAAATCGACCGAAGTGCCTGCTGTTGAGCCAATCATATACGACAAACCCGTTGCAACATAAGGCTGCAATTTAGCTTCCGACGATAAAAAATAATCGTTATAAAATTTATAGGTAGCCATTACCCCGGGCATAATCATATTCCCTTTTGAATAGTAGGGCGAGCCATTTGCTGTTCCTTTTATATTGAGGCGGTAATAATCGATGCTCATTAATAAATCGAACGAAGGATTGAGGTAAGCCGAGAGGCCCAAGCCGCCACCATCGGTTCGTTGATCGAATTTAAAAAACTGACTGCCCAGCTCGCCACTGTATTGAAGCAATGAATACGACGGCTTTAATGCCCAACGGGCATCGGCATCCTGCGCAAATGCATTTGAATTTCCCAAAACCCAAGCACACACGATGAAAATTAAAACCAAAAGTGCATTTCTATGATTCATTCTTCTTTTGAAATAGCAGCCTCAAAAACAAATATAATACTTTAGCTTTAAAACAATCGCTTTATTGAAATAACGATTGCTAAAATATTCTTTATTTTTGAATTATGTATGCAATTGTAGATATTGAAACCACCGGAGGAAGCCACAAAACCGGAAAAATCACCGAAATTGCCATTTATATTCACAATGGCGAAAAAATTATCGACTCGTTTGTGTCGTTAATAAATCCCGAATGCTTTATACCTGAATACATTACCCGGCTAACAGGTATCGATAACCAAATGGTTGCTGCCTCGCCAAAATTTTACGAGCTGGCCAAAAAAATTGTTGAAATAACCGAAAATAAAATATTTGTAGCACACAATGTGAATTTCGATTACAATTTTATTCAAAAAGAATTTAAAGAATTGGGCTATGAATACAGCAGGCAAAAACTTTGTACTGTAAAGTTAAGCCGAAAATATCTTCCTGGTTTCAGATCGTACTCGCTGGGCAAGTTGTGCGATGAGTTGAATATTGAAATAAAGGGCAGACATCGTGCCGGCGGCGATGCCTATGCAACGGCTAAACTATTTGAGTTGATTATGCAAAAACATGTTCAGAAAAAGTTGCTATAAAAAAAGGCCACCCAAAGGGCAGCCTTTTAATATTTTTTAAGCTTCGGCCTTTTCGTTTTCTCCTTCGGCCTCATTATTTTCGTCTTCGTTTGCTTCTTCTTCGAAATTAAGCATGTCTTTCTCCTGAAGCTGATTGTACCAAAGTACTACTTTTTTAATATCAGAAACATAAACCCGGTCCTGATCGTAATCGGGCAAAATTTCGATAAAATATTTTTTTAGCACATCGTTTGCCGATTTGTGATCAATTGCCGGTTGGTTTCCCTCTTTTTCGGCAATTTTTTTAAGCACTTCGCGTAAAGGCACCTCGCCATTGCTTGTATAAATAGCAATGTCTTCGAGCGAAATAACCTTACTTGTAGCATGTGCAGGCATACGCTTACCTGTAATTAACGACTCAACAATCAGGTTTTTACTTCCTCTCGAAATAACTTTAAACAAACCCGATTGGCCTGAAATTGACAAAATATCTTTTAACATTTCCTACTTTTTTAAATTTGTGCCGAATATATTAAATGTTTTAAAGTTGAAAAACTTTTTTTCGTTTAAAACTATTAAAAAGCTTTAATTATTGTTCCAGCCCACCTGTTTTGTAATGCCTGCCTTAATCCAACGTCCCGGTTGAGCAATATTGCCAAAATCGTAATAATCAACATCGAACAGGTTTGTTGCCTGCAAATAAATGTTCCAACCCGAGTAACTCCAGGTAATTTTTAAATCGCCGGAAAAAAATGGCTGGTAATTAACCAAATTAACAGCATTGCCATTGCTGTATTGTTCGTATTGTCCATTTCGATGCTGATAAGCAAAATGCCAATTTGCTTCAACATTTTTAATCACTTTATGAACTATATTCAAATCGGCTCTGTGTTTTAGATAGTTAAGAGCATAATTCGAAATCAGCTCGCTCGACAATTTTTGCTGATCGATGTATGTAAATGCAAAAGAAACATTTTTAATTATTTGCTGTTTGGGCAACAATTGCTCAACATTCACACGAAATAAAAACTCTGTCCCCAATGTATTTATATTGGTATGATTGATGGTTTGCCATTTATCATTCAGCGTTTCACGCACCCAGTCGATCATGTTCTCGCCTTTAATGTAGAAGCCTGTAATGCCTAAACTCACATTTTTAGGGTTGTACTTATAACCCAACTCGAAACCGGTAGCCGATTCGGGCATTAAATTTACATTTCCTTGGTTCATGGGGCTTGTATAATACAAATCGGTGAATGTTGGCATACGCATGGTACGATTAATCGAAGCATAAATCGATGAGTTTTCATAAAAACTATAACTAACATCGATTCCGGGAAACAAAAATATTTTGTTGGGCAAGTCGGAATTATGGGTAAGGTTTAACCCTGCATTAAGCATTATATTATTATAGTACCTTTTGTGCCCTGCAAATATCGAATAATATCGTCGGCTATGTGTTTTATCGAGCCAAATTGAATCGTTTATCGGGCTTTGCCTAGGAGTTTGGGCTTTTGTGCCTAAATTGTTGCTGTAAATGCTTTCATTTCTCAAATTGCCACCAAAGCTTGTAACCCCCTTTGCCCCATGAACAATGTTTGCCTGTACATTGGCACCATAAACATTAGTTGAATGGTTATTTTCGTACAACGAAGGGTTATTGCGAAAAAGCAAAAACCGATCGTTATTTTTACGAAAGTAAAACTTTGGTTCGATGCTTATATTCTTTTTTTGAAACACATAAGCAATTGATGCATAATAATTTTGAATAGCCTCGAACTGATTGGGGTATTTGGCACTGTAAAAACTGTTGGCACCAAATTCGCGTACCGAAATGCCTGTTTGCAAATCGAATGCCCCTATTTTTGCATCAACTGAACCTTTGTAAAAAAAATCGAGAATTGTATAATCGGTATTTTCGATATAGCCCTTGCTTGCACTTCGACTGGCAGAAAATAAATGCGATGTAAGCCCCAGATTCAAAGCAGCATTTATTTTTTGTGCATTTAATCCATATTCACCGGCAAAAACTTCGGCTTTAACAAATTGCCGATCAGTTTTGGTGGTTATTATATTAATAGCACCACTAAATGCTCCGGGACCAAACTTTTGTGCTCCGGGACCTTTTAAAATCTCAATACGTTCAATTAATGAAAAATCGACAGGAAGGTTGAGGTTGTGGTGTCCGGTTTGGGGATCGGTAATATTTACACCGTTTAGTAGAATGAGTACTTGATCGAAAGTTCCGCCTCGGATCGAAACATCGGCCTGAACGCCGTTGGTGCCGCGTTGCCGGATATCGATGTTACCTGCATACTCGAGCAGTTCGTTTATCGACGATAAAGCCGCCTGCTCAATTTCACTTTTTGTTATGGTTAGCACTACCCTGCTGATACCCGAATAGGTTTCGGGCTGCTCATTGCCGGTAACATCAATCGATTCCAAATCGACATTACGTGCAACTCCAACAGTATCGACCGGGCTGGCGCTAATGCTTTCGGGGTTGGCAAACAACAAATAAGCTACCGATAAAGTGCTTATTTTGACCACCCGTTTTAAGCTGTTAAACACTGAGTACCCTTTGTTGTTCCATTTACGAAACGACACAGGCACATTTACTCTTTTCATTTTTTCCATTAAATATCATTTAAAAATTAAGGCTGTAAAGATACCCATGTTTTGAACTTTTAACAGTTTGGTTCATAACAATGAGGTTTAATATTAAACTTTAATTTAATGTTAAGCCACAAAACAAGCCAATAGGCCATATAGTTCACACAAAAACACATTTTTACAAGTAACTGATAATCAAAATATTTTTTGAAGAACACTTGACACGAGCGCAATATTTCATTAAATTGATGCTTTATCTTTTTGTGTTTAAATTTTACCAGTTAAATATTTTAACAAATTTTTAGCATTATAAGATGTTTTTATCTGAATTAGTTACTATCTTTGAAGTATTGTTTTACCCAAAAACCGAAAGTTATGTCAGAAATACAATTTAGCCACAAGTTATTAAGTCTCGAAGATAGTCTGAAATACTATGCTTTAAGTTTAACATCGGATAACGAACGTGCCAACGATTTGTTGCAGGAAACATTCTTGAAAGCTCTAACTTATCAGGATAAGTTTACCGAGAACACTAACTTTAAAGCCTGGGTATATACCATTATGAAGAACACCTTCATAAATGACTATCGCAAAGCTTCGAAGTCGAGGAACAGTTTAAGCGGATCGAACAGTGAGTTTCACCTTTTGGTGGCAAAGGATAAAATTTATCCTTCACCCGAATCGTTTTACTCAACCAACGAAATTGAAAAAAGTATTTCGATGCTCGATGATGAATACCGCATCCCCTTCCAGATGTTTTTGGATGGTTACAAATACAAAGAAATAGCCGAACGATTAGACCTGCCACTTGGCACAGTTAAAAGCCGAATATTCTTTACACGCAAAAAATTAACCGCTACTTTAAAAGAGTTTGTAAGATAATACCACATTTTTTTCAAACAAAAGGCTTTCTGTTTACAGGGAGCCTTTTGTTATTATTGGCAGTAGAATAACATTTTGGAGTTTGAAGATGTCAATAAAAATGAATGAATAATAAAAAAACCGAACTTACGTTTTTTTGATAGCAGTGTTTTTGATTACTTTTACATTTTATAAATAATACTTGCTATGCGATATTGGATAATTTTGTTGTTCACCTTTTCTTCGCTGTGGTCATTAGCCGATGGACCTGTTAATATTGGCATAAAATACGGGACCAACAG
>JAFGAF010000143.1 GCA_016933815.1 Prolixibacteraceae bacterium | reverse complement strand
GGAAAGCACCAATGTTTTTGGCATAAAATCCTGACTGGCTTGCTGGTCGAGCGTATCGAGGGCAATCGATAGTGAATTAAGGTCGTTATTATACGAATCGTTTATTATAATACATTGGTTAATGCCCTGCTTAATTTCCATACGCATGGCAATGGGCTGTAAGGTACTGAAACGGTTCAAAATCTGATCCTGATCTTTACCAATAGCGATAAGGGCAGCCAGGCAGGTTATTGCATTCTCAACCGAGGCATCGTCGCTAAAAGGTATCGAAATGGCGTATTGTTTATCTTGCACCTGGCCAATAATACCACAACCTTCGGGTACTTTTTGAACAAAGTAGATAAACAAATCGGCGGTTTCATCCATCATCGACCAGCTTATTGGCACTATGGGGCGTTCTTCCATCATTCGATGAACAGCCTCATCGATCAATGTATAATCTTTTCGGTAAATGATTACCTCCGAATCTATAAAAAGCTTCAACTTCTCGTCAATTTTTTGGTTAATCGATTCGAAATTAGCTTGATGGGCTTCACCAATATTGGTAATAATACCGTAACGTGGTTGAATAATGGCTTGCAATTTGTCCATTTCGCCGGGTTGTGAAATGCCGGCTTCGAAGAATGCCATGTCGGCATCGTTGTTGAGCAGCCAAACCGAATGCGGAACACCTACCTGCGAGTTATAACTTTTGGGGCTGCGAATGATATGATAATCGTCGACCAGCAACTCGCTCAGCCATTCTTTTACAATGGTTTTTCCATTACTTCCGGTTATACCAATCACGTTTCCTGTAAAATTATTCCTGCGCCAGGTAGCCAAATCGTGCAAAGCTTTTAAGGTATCGCCAACCAATAAGATTGATGCACCCGGATAGTTATCGAGGTTTTTGCGTTCGCTCGAAATCACAAAACTTCGCACACCTTTTTCGTATGCTTTGCGCATGTACTGATGGCCATCGTTCCGTTGTGTCACAAGTGCAAAAAACAAGGTCTCTTTCCCTGAAACAATTGTGCGAGAATCGGTCGACAAATAACTAATGTTCAATTCTTTGTCGGCCCTAAGTACTTTTGCATCAATAATTGGGGCAATCGAAAGGTTGGTGATCTTCATTCTTTTATAATTTGATCATTATTTCTTTTTGTTTTGCTCAATAAAACACTCCCTGCAAAGCGGTTCGTATTCATTTTTCTCGCCTAAAACTACCAATTTTTCTTCATGTGACAATCGATGTGAGAAATTTGCAAGGCTCCCGCAGCGCATACAAATTGCATGCACCTTGGTAACATATTCGGCAATGGCCATTAGCTGCGGCATTGGGCCAAAAGGTTTTCCCTGAAAATCCATATCGAGGCCGGCCACCACAACACGTATGCCCATACCTGCCAGTTTGTTGCATACTTCAACCAAAGCATTATCAAAAAATTGGGCTTCGTCAATCCCAATCACATCAACATTACCCGATAGCAGCAAAATGTTCGAAGCCGTTTCGACCGGAGTTGACCGAATTGCATTTTCGTTGTGCGATACTACCGCTGTATCGGAATAACGGGTATCAATGGCGGGTTTGAAAATCTCAACGCTTTGTCTGGCAATTTTTGCACGGTTCAATCGTCTGATCAATTCTTCGGTTTTACCCGAAAACATCGATCCGCATATTACTTCAACCCATCCTTTTTGTGGGCGGCCACTTAAATCTTTTTCAAGAAACATTCTATTCTATTAAGCAAAAAAAGTAATTTTACAATTCATGTTCACATTATTCGTTTTAAACAAAAATAATGTTGAATTTTGAAACTTTGAATATAATACATTTGTACCAACAAATAAGCATCTTCGAACTTTTGATTAAAATTTTATCATGGACAAAAAAATAATTTTAGAATTAATCAAAAAGGATATCAATGAATTACAGCTTCTTACCGAAGCCATGACCAAAAATCCCGATCACGACAATATTTTATTGGAAGTTAGCATTGGCCGCGCCCAAACTTTGTTGAGCCAGTTCGATTTATTAAAATCGATGCAAGGAGAAAGCAAGCCAGCTGCCAATTCAGTAGTTGAGACAAAAATTGAAGCCGCAGCCGAAACTGAAGCTAAAGCTAAAGCTAAAGTTGAGATTGAAAATAAAACTGAAAATTCAATTTCTAATCCTATTCAAGATACAGAATTGTCGGCAAACAATACTAGTAAATCATCTGAAACCATTAACAGTAATTACATTCAGGAAACTGAAAGCCCAAAAAATGAGACAGAAGAAGACTTGACAGCTGACACACCTAACTCACCTGAAACACCTGCAAAAGATGAACATACTCAAGCCCCGACTGTTACCGAAGCAAAAACTGAAAGCAACACAACAACCACTGAAGTAAAAGAAGAAAAAACGGAAATAGAAAAAACAGAAGAAGAAAAAGAAGAAATCGCCGAAAACTCTGATGAAAAAAAACCACAGATATTTGGCGAACAATTCACCAAAGAACCATCGCTAAACGAGCGTTTTTCCGATTTGCAGAAAACACGTGCAGCAGTTATCGGGCATCCTGTTCACAGCCTAAAAAAAGCCATTGGGCTTAACGACCGTTTTATGTACACCCGCGAGCTTTTTGAAAACAATTCCGACAAGTTCGACAAAACAATCGAAGCTCTCGATAAAGCCCAAAACATAATTGATGCGATTGAATACCTCGAACAAAATTTTAAGTGGAAAAAAACCGATGCCAGCCTTAAATTTATGGAATTGGTAAAACGCAGGCACGGAAACGTTTCTTCAGAATGAGGCTGAGATTAAGGTTGAGGCTAAGCCCCGATAGCTATCGGGGGAGGTTGTTGTAACGATAAAATGTAATAAAGTAAATTTGTGATTTGAGTTTTTGGAATTTTGTAATTTGTAATTGATGTCGAAACTATACATTGTACCCACACCCATTGGCAACCTCGAGGACATTACCCTGAGGGCAATACGTATTTTAAAAGAAGCCGATGCATTACTGGCTGAAGACACACGAACCTCGGCTAAGCTTTTGCATCATTATGGCATTGAAACCCGGTTACAATCGCACCACAAATTCAACGAACACAAAACATCGGCACACATTGCCGAACGCATCTTAGGTGGCGAAACCATTGCTTTGATTTCAGATGCCGGCACACCCGGTATTTCGGACCCCGGTTTTTTGCTTGTTCGCACTTGTGTCGAAATGGGTGTTGATGTAGAAACACTGCCCGGCGCTACTGCTTTTGTTCCGGCATTGGTCAACTCGGGCCTTCCCTGCGACAAGTTTTGTTTCGAAGGCTTCCTTCCACAGAAAAAAGGACGCCAAAAGCGCCTTAAAGAGCTTGCTAACGAAGCCCGCACCATGGTTTTTTACGAATCGCCTTACCGCTTATGCAAAGCGCTGGAACAGTTCATTGAACACTTTGGAGCCGAACGGCAAGCCAGTGTATCGCGCGAATTGAGCAAGCTGCACGAAGAAAACGCTCGTGGAACGCTTTTGGAGCTGTTTCAGCATTTTAATTCGAAAACCGTTAAAGGCGAAATTGTAATTATTGTTGACGGAAAGCCAAAGCCCCAAAAAGGGAATAGCGACGACGAAGATTAAG
>JAFGAF010000142.1 GCA_016933815.1 Prolixibacteraceae bacterium | reverse complement strand
GTTTCAGTACCAATTAAAATGGCATTTTCGTTTGCCCTTTGTTTATGAACAGCAATGCGTGCCATTTCGTTGGTGATCCAGGTTGGTTGTCCAAAACCGGCTTTGCTGCGGTCAATATCAACAAACCCATCGGCCGATTGAGCCCATTTTAAAATGAGGTAAGGGCGTTTTTTTTGATGAAAAGTGAAAAAACGCCGGTTCAGCTCAAGACATTCATCATCCAAAATTCCTACTTCAACATCGATACCTGCGCTTTTCATTTTTTGAATGCCCATTCCGGCTACTTTGGCAAAAGGATCAATAGTACCAATTATTACCCTTGGAATACCTTTTTGAATGATGAGGTCGGAGCAAGGCGGTGTTTTGCCAAAATGGGCACAAGGCTCGAGGTTAACGAAAATTGTAGCATCATTTAATAAGCTTTGATCGTTAACAGCATTAATTGCATTAACCTCGGCATGGGGTCCTCCGTATTTTTGATGAAAGCCTTCGCCTATAATTTTATTGTTGTGAACAATTACAGCGCCTACCATGGGGTTAGGTGCTACATGGCCTTCGCCTAATTTGGCCAAGTCGAGGCATCGTTGCATGTATTTATTTGAAATGCTCATAGCTTAAAACTTGGTGCAAATGTACCGATTCGCTTTTTATATTGAAACATTTTTGCTTGTTGGATGCTCTTTTTTACTTTGTTGAACCAATCTCATTTTGTTTTTATTGGTTACTTTGCAGCTTATGAAGCCAACTATCGAATACATAAAAAACTCGTTGGAGCCTTTTTATCCACAGTCTGAAATTGAAAGCTTTATTGCTATTTTATTTCAATATTTTTTGGAATACAACACTACACAAATGTTGTTAAATAAAGATTCCACATTAAGTGTTGAGCTTGCTGAACAAATTAAAAAAGCGGTCGATCGCTTAAAAAATAGCGAGCCCATACAATATATTCTGGGCGAAACAATGTTTTACGATTTGCGTTTCGAAGTTGATGGCTCGGTATTGATACCTCGTGGCGAGACCGAAGAATTGGTTGATCGGATCGTAAAAAAACATAAAAATAAAGCATTAAAGTTACTCGACATTGGAACCGGAAGCGGAGCAATAGCTGTAAGCATCAAAAAGAATTTACCCAATGCCGATGTTTTCGCATGCGATGTTTCGCATAAGGCCTTGCTCACAGCCAAAAAGAATGCAAGTACCAATGGTGTTGATGTTCATTTTTTTTATCACGATATTCTCTCCGAAATACCATTGCCAGAGCGTAATTTCGATGTTTGGGTGAGTAATCCTCCTTATGTAACCGAAAAGGAAAAAGCCCTGATGGAACGCAATGTGCTTGATTATGAGCCACACTTAGCACTTTTTGTTCCCGATGACGATGCACTGATGTTTTACCGTGCTATTACTGAAAAAGCAATTCAATATTTGAAGCCGAGCGGAGAACTATGGTTTGAAATAAACGAAGC
>JAFGAF010000141.1 GCA_016933815.1 Prolixibacteraceae bacterium | reverse complement strand
ATCGGTTTGAAATAATTGATAACGACCAAATATCGCAAGCCAAAACGGGATGGTATTATGTACAAAAACAGCACGGATCAGTTGAATGGAAATTCACTACAAAAATCAATGATAATAAATACATTACATGTGTTTTAGACAGTAATTGGATCGAAAGTTTGTTAAGCGAAATTGGTTTTGTTTATCCATACGAATACTTTTTTTATAATGAACAAAATAAGGTTATTGCATCGAACAACCATTTGTTTATTGATAATAGTGTCGTTTTCAAAAACAATTCGAAACATATAAATATTTCAGAGGAATATGCTTTTGTTAATAAAGTAAAAGCAGGAGATAACTCCAAATTATATAAAACAATAACAACTGAATTTGAGTCCTTGCAAATAAATTTTGCTATAAGCCATCCCGAAAGTTATGTGTTTGAACATTTAGGGCGTTATGTAGCATTAATATTGCTGGTTGTTGCATTTTTATTGGTTTTGATGATTGGAATTATTAATCGAACCAATAAGCGAATGGCCTTAACTTTTAACGATATTCTACAAACAATAAGCAGGAGCAAGTATTTGAATATTAATCAAAAAAGCACAAATTATGATTTAGTGCTTATTAAACGAAGCATTGAATCGTTAATCAACCAGTTAAATTTTTATGAGAAAAAGCTGGATACAACACTTGCCAAAAATCAAAAAATTGAAAACGATATTGAGATAGCCAAGAAACTTCAGAAAAGCATATTACCCAAATACATTCAGCAAAAATCGCTTTTAACCAACAAAGTTCAAATTGCTACTTTATACGATGCAGCGTACGACATAGGTGGCGATCTGTACGACTATTTTATGCTCGACGATAGTCATTTGTTGCTTGCAGTGGGCGATATATCGGGAAAGGGGATTCCTGCCTCGCTGTTTATGATTTACACGCAAACATTATTGCGTTCAATTGCCAAAAGTAGAATGTCGGTTGCCGAAATTGCCGATGAGTTGAACAACAGGTTATCGGAAGGCAATACAAGCGAATTGTTTGTAACAATGTTAATTGGCATACTAAATGTTAATACAGGCGAATTATCATACTGCAACGCTGCACACAATTTACCATTGATAATCAGGCAGGAAGGTACAATTGAAGAATTAAGTGAAACACATGGAATTCCAATGGGCATATATCCAAACAAAAGCTATACTTTAAGCAATATAAAGCTCAATTATCACGATTATTTCCTGATTTTTACCGATGGGGTAGTTGATACTAAAGATGAAAACGGAATGAATTTCTCTGTCGAAGTTTTAAAATATAACCTGATGGGAAGTTGGTTTTTGACGCCAAACGAAATTGCTGAAAAAATTAACCACAGTATTCTAAGTTTCAGGGGAAATATTCCTCCTGCCGATGATATGACAATGCTTGTGCTGCAATATCAACAACAGGAGGAACAATAAACATACTTATACCATATTTTTGGCATGTACCAGTTTCATTTTAATTTTTTCGTTTTTGGCATCAAATCCTACCGAAATGGTATCGCCTTCTTTTATTTCCGATCGCAAAATCAGTTCGGCCATTTCGTCTTCTAAAAGTTTTTGAATAGCTCTTTTCAGAGGGCGTGCGCCGTATTGCGGATCGAAACCTTTTTGAGCAATATAAGTTTTTGCTGCCGGCGATATTTTAATGTTGTAATTCAGGTTTTGTACCCTGCTAAACAATCCTTTTAGCTCAATATCAATAATTTGATGAATATGTTCTTCTTTTAATGGATTGAACATGATAACATCGTCGATACGGTTCAGAAATTCGGGCGCAAAAGCTTTTTTAAGTGCTTTTTGAATAACAGAGTTCGATTGGTCGGTATCGTTTTCGGTCGAAGTAAACCCAATACCTCTGCCAAATTCACTCAATTGCCGCGATCCAATGTTCGATGTCATTATTACTATTGTATTTTTGAAATCGATACGTCGGCCCAAACTGTCGGTAAGACGTCCTTCGTCCATAACTTGCAAAAGCAAATGGAATACATCGGGGTGGGCTTTTTCAATCTCATCGAGCAAAACTACAGAATAGGGTTTCCTCCTCACTTTTTCGGTAAGTTGGCCGCCTTCCTCGTAGCCAACATATCCCGGAGGCGCACCTACCAGTCGCGAAACAGCAAATTTCTCCATGTATTCGCTCATGTCGATACGGATAAGTGCATCGTACGAATCGAAAAGGTAGTGAGCCAATACTTTGGCCAATTGTGTTTTTCCAACACCAGTAGGGCCTAAAAACACAAAAGTTCCAATTGGTTTGTTGGGATCCTTTAACCCTGCACGGTTACGCTGTATGGCACGCACAATTTTTTCAATTGCCTGATCCTGCCCCACAACAGAACCTTTCAGGTCGTTGCCCATGTTCAGCAATTTTTTGCTTTCGGCCTGAGCAACCCGCTGTACAGGTATGCCCGACATCATAGCCACCACTTCGGCTACTTTGTCTTCAGTTACTGTTTCGCGGTTATTCAATAAATCACGTTCCCAGTCTTCTTTTTCACGCTCAAGCAATTGCAACAAGTTTTTTTCCTTATCCCTGAATGATGCTGCAAGCTCAAAATTCTGACTTTTAACAGCTTGTATTTTTTCTTCGCGTGTGTTTTCTATTTTTTCTTCTAGCTTAATAATCGACTCCGGAACATTGATATTCGAAATATGAACCCTCGATCCGGCCTCGTCCAATGCATCGATGGCTTTATCGGGCAAGTGTCTGTCCGAAATGTATCGTTCGGTCAAAGTAACACAAGCAGCAATGGCTTCATCGGTGAAATATACGTTGTGATGGTCTTCGTAACGCCCTTTAATGTTGTTTAAAATTTGAATGGTTTCATCAATTGAAGTTGGTTCAACTAAAACTTTCTGAAACCTGCGCTCCAATGCTCCGTCTTTTTCAATATTCTGACGGTATTCATCGAGTGTTGTTGCTCCAATGCATTGAATATCGCCACGAGCCAGAGCCGGTTTCAGCATATTTGCGGCATCGAGCGAGCCTGTGGCACCGCCGGCGCCAACAATGGTGTGAATTTCGTCGATAAAAAGAATTACGTTGTCAACCTTGGCCAACTCATTTAAAATGGCTTTCATTCTTTCCTCAAATTGTCCGCGGTATTTTGTGCCTGCAACTATCGAAGCCAAATCGAGCGAAACAACGCGTTTATCAAACAAAACCCTCGAAACCTTTTTTTCGATAATACGAATAGCAAGACCTTCGGCAATGGCTGATTTTCCTACGCCGGGTTCACCAATCAATATTGGGTTGTTTTTCTTCCTGCGGCTCAAAATCTGAGCCAGGCGTTCAATTTCTTTGTCGCGGCCAACAATCGGATCAAGACTTCCTTCTTCGGCGGCCTGAGTGATATCAATCCCAAAATTATCGAGAACAGGAGTGTCGGACTTTCCGCTACTTGGTTGTTGTGGCGAAGAACTGCCCTGAGGCGGCCTCTGTTGGAAAAATTCGCCTGCATCGTCGTCTGAATCTCCCGGGTAGTCCGATTTTGATTCTACTTTCTTTTGGTTATATGCTTCAAGCTGCGATTTTACAATGTAATAACTAACATTGAATTCTTTTAATATACTGGATATAAGCGCTTTTTCATCTTTTATGATGGCCAAAAGCAAATGCCCTGTATTTACAGCACTTCCGCCCAACGAACGGGCCTCGAGAAAGACAAGTTTTAACGACTTTTCGGCCGATTGCAACAATTGTATCGGTGCGCCTGGTTCCAAGGCGCTTTCTTGTCGCAATTCAATCTCTACTTCATTTTTGGCTGCGCTAATGTCAACGCCCATATTGTTAAGTATATCAATGGCAACACCTTCGCCATCGCGAATAATTCCCAAAAAAATATGTTCATTTCCAATATAGTCGTTTCCCATCCGTATAGCTTCTTCGCGGCTGTACGATAGCACATCTTTTATCTTTTGTGAAAATTTTGAGTCCATAATAATTGCTAAATTTTAAAATTTTGCGAAGCTAAGATAAATAAATTCTTTTCAGTTTTCTGCAATAATACGTTTCAAATGCCCAATTGTTGAAAGATTGACCAATATTGTTAATTTTTTATTTTTGCAGTTGGTTTTAGGCCTTATTTATAATAGTATTTTTGTATTTTTATGCGTTTTTAGAAAATCAAAGAAAATATTTTATATATGTCTGATAACGAAAGGATTATAAAAATAAACATCGAAGAGCAAATGAAATCGGCTTATATCGACTATTCAATGTCGGTAATTGTGTCGAGGGCATTGCCCGATGTTCGCGATGGATTTAAGCCTGTTCACCGCAGGGTATTGTTTGGTTTAAACGAGTTGGGTATAACATCCAGCAAATCATATAAAAAGTCGGCCAGGATAGTTGGTGAGGTTTTAGGTAAATACCACCCCCACGGCGACTCGTCGGTTTACATGACCATGGTGCGTATGGCACAGGAATGGTCGTTGCGTTATCCGCTTGTCGACGGACAGGGAAACTTTGGATCGGTTGATGGCGATAGCCCTGCAGCAATGCGTTATACCGAAGCACGTATGTCCAAAATTGCTGAAGAAACATTGTCCGATATCGACAAAAATACTGTTGATTTTCAACCAAACTTCGACGAATCGCTTACCGAACCAACTGTATTGCCCACACGTATCCCCAACTTATTGGTGAACGGTGCCTCGGGTATTGCTGTAGGTATGGCAACAAACATGCCTCCTCACAACTTGGTTGATACCGTTGATGCTATAATTGCTTACATCAACAATACCGATATCGAAATTGATGAATTGATCGACATTATTAAAGCCCCCGATTTTCCAACAGGAGGTATTATATATGGTTATCAAGGTGTTCGTGACTCCTATCATACAGGTCGCGGTCGTATTGTTATGCGCGGTAAAGCCCACATTGAAACCACACCAAACGGACGTGAAAAAATTATTATTACCGAAATACCTTATATTGTTAATAAAGCCGAATTGATAATGAAAATTGCCGATTTGGTTAACGAAAAGAAAATTGAAGGGATTTCGAATGTTAACGACGAATCGGATCGTACTGGTATGCGCATTGTTGTTGATGTGAAAAAAGACGAAATATCGAATGTGGTACTTAATAAATTGTATAAATATACATTACTGCAATCGTCGTTCAATGTTAACAATATTGCCTTGGTTAAAGGACGACCAAGATTGCTTAATCTTAAAAAACTCATTCAGTATTTTGTTGAGCACCGTCTCGATGTTGTTACTCGCCGTACACAATTCGAACTTGAACAAGCCGAAAAACGTGCGCATATTCTCGAAGGTTTAATTATTGCCAGCGATAACATCGACGAGGTAATCAAAATTATTCGTTCATCGAGTAATGCCGACGAAGCCCGCACCCGCTTAATTGATACATTTAATTTGTCTGAAATTCAAGCCAGGGCTATTGTTGAAATGCGTTTGCGTCAGCTAACCGGTCTCGAACAAGAAAAACTACGTGCCGAATACGAAGAGCTTTTGAAAACCATTGAACACCTCAAAAACATTTTGGCTAACGAATGGATGCGTATGGATATTATTAAGGTAGAGCTTGATGAAGTAAAACAAGCATATCCCGAAGGTCGCCGTACCGAAATTATTCCAAATGCCGAAGAGTTCAATCCCGAAGATTTTTATGCCGACGACGACATGCTTATAACCATCTCGCACTTAGGTTATATTAAACGTACCCCGCTTACCGAGTTCCGGACACAGGGCAGGGGAGGCACAGGCGCAAAAGGAGGTAATACCCGCGATGAAGATTTCCTTGAACACATGTTTATTGCCAGCATGCACAATACGTTATTGTTGTTCACCGAAAAAGGAAAATGCTTCTGGCTCAAAGTATATCAAATACCCGAAGGCACACGAACATCGAAAGGACGTGCTATTCAGAATATTTTAAACATTGAACAAGATGACCAGGTATTGGCGTACATCAATGTAAAAACATTGAGTGATGCAGAATACATCAATAATAATTTTATTATTCTTTGTACCAAAAAAGGTATCATTAAGAAAACATCGCTCGAAGCCTATTCAAGGCCAAGGCAAAATGGTGTAAATGCAATTACTATTCGCGAAGGAGACCAATTGCTCGAAGCCAGGCTTACCGGTGGAAACCACGAAATAATGATGGCCATCAAAACGGGTAAAGCCATACGCTTCAACGAAAGCATTGTAAGGGCCATTGGCCGAACAGCTTCGGGTGTTAGGGGAGTATCGCTTTCGGAGAACGACGAGGTAATTGGCATGATATGTGTTGAAAACGAATCGGAAGACGTAATGGTAGTATCGGAAAATGGTTTCGGAAAACGTTCGAGCATCGAAGATTACCGCATTACAAACAGGGGCGGAAAAGGTGTTAAAACCATTAACATAACTGAAAAAACCGGTTCGCTGGTTGCTATTAAGAGCGTAACCGACGACGACGATTTGATGATCATTACTGAAAATGGCCTAACAATACGTATTCCTGTAAAATCGGTAAGGCTTATGGGGCGTGCCGCACAAGGTGTAAAACTGATTAACCTGAAAGAAGGCGACAAAATTGCCTCAGTTGCAAGGGTTTCGGTTGAAAACAACGATGCAGAAGACGTTAACCCGATGATTGAAGAAGAAGACAATAATGCAGAAGACTTAAATCCGATGATTGAAGAAGATGACAATAATAATGAAACAGAAGATTAATAAGTTAAATAAAATACAGATTGAATTATGAAACGAATTGGAATTTTTATCGCATTAATGATCATTGCATCAACCGTTTTCGCGCAGCGTGGAAGGGTTACTAGTGCATTGAGCTATAAAGAAACTGGTGAACTGGAAAAAGCTTGGGAATTGATTCAGGAAGCATCTGATCCGAACAACGAAAAAGCGGCTAAATCAATAGATTGGCCCAGAACTTATGAAGTAAAAGGAGGTATTCTGCAGGAAATTTACCGAATGGGCAAAACCGGTATTGTTGAACAACCTTTGTTTAAAGCTTTAGATGCTTACAAAAAAGCAATTGAACTTGACGAAGCCGGACGAAGCGAAAAAAGCTTGGCTGTAGCTTTAACATTTCTGCAAACCGATTTGACCAACAATGCAATAACTGCTTTTGAACAAGAAAAGTACGATATCGCATTGCAATGCTTCGAAAAATTTATGGAAATATCGAACATGCCCTTGATCAACAAAACAGGAGCCGAAGTAATCGATACTGCCATTATTTTTAACTCGGGACTTTCAGCTTTCAAAGCCGAAGATTTTTCAAAAGCAAAAGATTACTTCTTAAAATCGGCCAAATACAACTACAACAGTGCATCAAGTTATCACTATGCATATCAAGCAAGCCAGGAGTTGGGCGATTCGCTTAAATCGGTTGAAATTCTGAAGGATGGATTTGAAAAACATCCCGACAGTGAAATTTTGATTGTTGAATTGATTAACTTTTATATCAGCAGCGGAAAAGCAAACGATGCCATTGTTTACCTCGATAAGGCCATTGAGCAAAATCCCGAGAACGTAACATTCTATACAGCCAAAGGTAGCTCACTCGAAAAAATGGGTAAAGAAGACGATGCAATTGAAGTTTACAAGCAAGCCGTTGAAATGGATGAAAATGCTTTTACTCCATACTACAACCTTGGCGTAATATTTTTTAACCGAGGTGTTTCGGTTATGAACGAGGCCAGTCAGTTGCCTCCAAGCGCAAGCAAAGAATATGAAGAAAAATTTGAAGAAGGTAAAAAGCAATTAAAAAATGCATTACCATATTTCGAAAAAGCATACGAATTAAACAACCAGGAAGTAGCCATCCTTGAATCGTTGCGTTTAATTTATTATCGCTTACAAATGAACGACAAATACGAAGAAGTATCGAAAAAGATACAAAGCGTTAAAGCCGAATAAAACAAAAAGAAACCGGTGCTGATGCCGGTTTTCTTTTCCATATAAAAATAACATAATATTGATTATAAGACAAGAGGGTTTGTCGTGAAATATATAGGATATAATTGATTATTTCATTATTTTAGGTCTCCATTTAATTCATGACAAATAATGACAAACAAAATATTTGTAGAAAATTTTGATGCATCGCCTGAGCTTTATGCAAAAATCATTGATGCATTACCAATTCCAATTTTTTGTAAGCAACCCGATGGTACAATTAAAGCTTGTAATTTAGCTTTTTCAAGAATCGTTTCAAAAGATAAAAAAGACATTATTGGCCGTAAAACTAATGAGATTATTCCTTACAGTCAATCGGACGTTCTTTCTGTAAAAGATCATGAAATTATTGCATCTGGAATTGACCAATTTTACGAAACTAAAATAAAATATGGCGATGGAAACATTCGAAATGTAATTATAAATAAAGCAGCAGTAAAAGATAACAACAACAATATTACCGGCATCGTAAGTTCAATAATAGACATAACCGAGCGAAAAAAGGCCCAAAATAAGCTTATTCAAGCCGAAGAAGACAAAAAAATTGCAGAAACGATGCTTCAGAAAATTCGTGCCGGCATTGTTATTGTTAATCACGACTTTCGCATTATTGACAGTAACATGAGCTTTGCTCGTATGTTTGGTCAGGAAAACGAAGAACTTTTCGAGACAATACCGGGGCTTCGTGGCGCTGAACTCGATATGCTTGTGCCCGAGGTGGTTGTTGATATGTTCAAGTCGATTATTGAAACCGGCGAAAGCCGAATTGAGCGCGATATCAAATTTCTGAACAAATTGTTGTCGGTTAATGTAATCACCATTCACAAAAATAAAGTTGTCGGAGCTATTATTCGCGATATGTCGGCCCCGATGCTCGAGCGTGCCGAAATTATTGAACGTGCAAGGCAGGTAAACCGGAAAAACATGAAAACGGTTCAGCAAATTGCTTTCCTTTTAGGCGAAAATGCTGCTCAAACCGAAGAATTGCTCAACTCAATTATTGAATCTCAAAAATACGATATTGACGAAAACCAATAAGAATGCATTCATTCCATACCGAAATCGATTTTGAACAAATATTCCCTGCAGGACAAGAAGTTAGCGGCGATGTCTTTTTCTCGCGAAATGTTCCCGGAGAAGGTCGTACCATGTTGGTCTTATCCGATGGTATAGGGCATGGCATAAAAGCAAGTGTTTTGGCTACCCTAACCGCTACCATGGCATTAAATTATTCGAGTTTTCATACAAAACCCGAAATTGCAGCTCAAATAATAATGGATGTTTTACCTGCATCGGCCGATAAACCGAGTTATGCTACTTTTACAATTATCGAAATTGAAAACGACGATCTGGTTCGGATTATTAACTACGACAACCCGCCTGTTATCATTCTTAGGGGCGATAAACGTTTTAAACCTTCGAAAATATACGAATTAGAAGTTGGCGGTGTGCATAATCGCGATAAAATACTGCGTTGTCAGGAGTTTTATGCAATGAAGGAAGATAGGATAATTTTCTTTTCCGACGGTGTTACTCAATCCGGTATCGATTCGTTAAAGTTCAATATGGGCTGGGGTCACGAAAATGTTTTTAATTTCATTACTAAAATTGTTGACAGTCAGCCGGATATTTCAGCAACAAAACTTGCAAAAAAAATAATTAACCGAGCCCTCGAAAACGATAACCACCAAATTAAAGACGATACTAGCTGTGGTGTGGTTTATTTTCGTGAACCCCGCGAAATGATGTTAATTACAGGTCCTCCCTTTTATAAGGTTAAAGATGTTGGATTTATTGAACGAATACGCGATTTTAAAGGATCGAAAATTATATGTGGGGGTACAACAGCCGAAATTATTGCCCGTGAGTTTAATTTAAAGCTCGAATTGATGCAGCATTGGTCTGATCCTACCCTTCCGCCTGTTTCAAAACTCGATGGATTTGATATGGTTACAGAAGGCATTTTGACCATAACCAAAGTCGAAGAGATACTTGAAAATTTTTCAGGTAATTCACGCTTGCCGGGATCTCCGGCCGATGATATTGTAAAACATTTTCTTAAAAACGATGTTATTCACATGTTGGTGGGAACCCGCATCAACTGGGCACATCAGGATCCCGATCAGCCATACGAAATTGAAATACGTAAAACAATTGTAAAGCGTATTGTCAGGCTACTCGAACAAAAATTTTTCAAAAAGGTTAAAGTTGATTACTTATAAAAAAAGACTGGGAGGTCTTAATATTTGTTGGAAATTTATGTAGCTTTGCAGCAATCAATAAATAAATGGAGCAACAGCAGTCATATCATCCGTCGTTGTGGTTACCCACATCGGCTAAAGAAGTAAAAGCCCGAGGCTGGGACAGTCTCGACGTTATTCTTTTTAGTGGCGATGCATACGTCGATCACCCTTCGTTTGGTTCAGCAGTTATTGGCCGCGTGCTTGAGGCTCAAGGCTTAAAGGTTGCAATAGTGCCACAGCCCAATTGGCGCGACGATTTGCGAGATTTTAAAAAGCTGGGCAAACCAAATCTGTTTTTTGCAGTTACCGCAGGAAACATGGACAGCATGGTAAACCACTACACTGCAAACAAAAGGTTACGTTCAAACGATGCTTATACGCCCGATGGACGTAACGATATGCGCCCCGATTATGCAACTGAAGTTTACTGTGGCATATTGAAAAAGCTTTTTCCCGATGTACCGCTTGTTATTGGCGGCATTGAAGCATCGCTTAGAAGGGTTACGCATTACGATTACTGGAGCGACAAGTTGAAACCTACCATATTGAACGATACCAAAGCCGATTTATTGGTTTACGGAATGGGCGAAAAACCAATTATTGAATTGGTAAAAAAGCTAAAAGAAGGAATTAATATTAGTGAAATTAAAGATTTAGCTCAAACTGCATATTTATCATCAAATGAACCGGTTAGCCTACTAAATAAAACAGAAACTGTTACACTGAACAGTCACGACGATTGCTTGACTGATAAAATAAAATATGCTGCCAACTTCAGGCATGTCGAAGAACAATCGAACCGTTGGATGGGCGCCCATTTAGTTCAAAAAGTTTTTGATAAATGGCTGATCATTAATCCTCAAAACCCACCTATGGCCGATGGCGAGATTGATGCTTTTTACGATTTGCCTTACACGCGATTGCCTCATCCACGTTACAAAGACAAGCGCATTCCGGCATACGACATGATCCGGCATTCAATAAACTTGCACCGTGGCTGTTTTGGCGGTTGTTCGTTTTGTACCATATCTGCCCATCAAGGAAAGTTTATTGCAAGTCGCTCAAAAGAGTCGATTGCACGCGAGGTAGATGCAATTACTAAAATGCCCGATTTTAAAGGCTACATTAGCGATTTAGGCGGACCTTCGGCCAACATGTACAAAATGAAAGGCAAGTACGAAGATATTTGTAAAGGCTGCAAACGGCCATCGTGTATCGACCCGAATATTTGCAAAAACCTTGATACTTCGCACTTGGCATTGTCGGAGATTTATGAAATTGCTAACCGGCATCCGCAAGTGAAAAAAGCCTTTGTAAGCAGCGGAATTCGTTACGATATGGTTTTTACGCCCGGTCACGATACCCCCGAAAACTTGCAATACATGCGCGATGTAATACATAAACATGTTTCGGGCAGGTTAAAAGTTGCACCCGAACACACCAGCGACGAGGTTTTAAAAGTGATGCGTAAACCTTCATTCGGACTTTTCCATAAGTTTTTAAAGTTTTTCAACGATGAAAATCAAAAAGCCGGGTTAAAACAGCAGCTTATCCCCTATTTTATTTCGAGCCATCCCGGCAGTACAAAAAAAGACATGGCAAAACTGATGCTCGAAACAAAAAAAATGAATTTCAAACTGGAACAAGTTCAGGATTTTACCCCAACGCCAATGACCGTAGCAACCGTTATTTTTTACTCGGGAGTACATCCTTACACATTAAAACCGGTATTTACAGCTAAGTCGAAAAACGAAAAGCTCGATCAACAAAAATACTTTTTCTGGTACAAACCCGAATTTAGAAAGCAGATTGACCGTGAGCTAAAAGAAATGGGGCTTTAATCTTAAGCCTTTTTTCTATCTTTGTCGGGTTTTATTCGTTATATCCGCAAAAAAATCATAAAAAATCAATGCAATTCAGTAAAATATATCTGGTAGTAGCTGTTTTATTTGCGCAACTGGTACTATGGGGGCAAACCGAAAAACGAATTGTTTCGTTAGCTCCATCAATTACCAAAAACATCTATTACCTCGAAGCTCAAAATCAACTGGTTGGCTGTACAAGTTATTGTACCGAAGCATTGAACGATAACGTTGAAGTTATTGCTTCGGCTGTTAAAGTGAATATTGAAAAAACAGTTTCGTTACTCCCCGATTTGGTTTTGGCCACTACAATTACCGACCCCGAAACCATCGACATGTTTAAAAAATTTGGTATTAAAGTAGCGGTATTCCCTACCCCACAATCGTTTAACGAAATTTGCGACCAGTTTTTATTTTTGGGATCGCTATTGGAAAAAGAAGAAAATGCCCAAAAAATTATTGATGAATCGAAAGCAAAGATTGAAAGCTTTTCGACTAAAAATATTTTGCAGAATAGTTCTAAAATATTCTTTCAAATTGGAGCAAAACCACTGTTTACTGTATTGCCCAACACTTT
>JAFGAF010000140.1 GCA_016933815.1 Prolixibacteraceae bacterium | reverse complement strand
AGTCATTAAGTCAATGGTCATTCTTTGGTTTTAAAGGCTTATTTCAGCATTAATGTTTTCGCCTTCGATGATTGCTTTTTTCAATGCACCCAACTTATTATTAACCTCTTGCAGTTCGTTTTCGCGTTTCGATTCAGACACCACACCTGCTCCGGCTTGGCAAATCAAAGTGTTGTTTTTGCTCAAAAAAGTACGAATGGTTATTGCATGGTTAATGTTGCCGTTGAAGCCCAGAAACCCAATGGCACCGCCATAATACGAACGGCCTACGTTTTCGAGCCTGTCGATAATTTCCATGGCTTTGAATTTGGGCGCTCCCGAAAGTGTTCCTGCAGGGAAAGTGTCGCCAAATACTTTTATGGTATTGGTGTTGGGTTCAAGCTCGCCACTAACTTCCGAAACCAAATGGAGTACGTGTGAATAATATTGTACTTCGCGGTAGTTGTCCACTTTAACGTTCTTTGAGTTGCGGCTTAAATCGTTACGGGCAAGGTCAACCAGCATTACGTGTTCAGCATTTTCTTTTTTGTCTTCCGAAAGGTCGATGGCCAATTGGCGGTCGCTTTCGTCGTCGCCGGTACGTTTAAAGGTGCCTGCAATAGGGTTGATAATTGCTTTGCCGTTGTTCACAATTAGCTGTGCTTCGGGCGATGAACCAAAAATGCGGTAGTTGCTGTAATCGAAATAGAATTGATAGGGCGATGGATTGATGCGGCGTAAAGCACGATAAACATTGAATTCGTCGCCCGAAAATTTTTGTCGGAAACGGCGCGACAACACAATTTGGAACACATCGCCCAAAAAGCAATGTTTGCGGCCTTCGTCAACCATTTGCATGTATTCTTCGTCGGTAATGTTCGATGTTTCTTCGCTTTCGGTTTTGAATTGAAATGTAACCACGTTTTGATTAAGCAGTATGCCGGTAATTTCGCGGGCGTTGCTTTCTTGTCCTTCAAAAAGGTTTTCGATTAAGGAAACATCGTTGTTGAAGTGGTTGATTGCAATTACGTAACGGTGAAAAGCATAACGTATTTCGGGTATTTGTGCTTCGTTGTTATCGCGTTCACGCAGTTTTATGGTTTCAAAATATTGAATAGCATCGTATGCAGTGTAGCCCCACAAACCATTCACCAGTCCTTTTTCTTTTAACGTCTCAACATCGAATGTTTTTAGAAAATGGTGAAGGTTGTCGGCAACTGTTTCGTTTTTAGTTACTTGTTTGTTAGTGACACCTGAAGTAGGCAGGTTGCATGAAATGATGCCTTGGTTAACTTCGAAGGTTGCAATTTCGTCGAAACAAATGTAGCTCATGCTGTTGCTTGAGCCATGGTAGTCGCTACTTTCGAGCAGTAGTGTGTTTGGAAAACGGTCGCGCATTTTTAGGTAAACGCTTACCGGTGTGATCAGATCGGCTACTGTGCCCGAAAGTTTGGTGACGATGGTGTTGATTTTGATTGCCTCCCCAGCCCTGTGTTTATCGGGACTAAGGTTTGTGCTTTTTGATTTGTCGGTTGTGTTCATATTTTTTAGTATTTCTTGTTTCTAATAATTTATTTCTCTGTCATTTTTTTCCACTAATTCCTCCCCTTTGGGGAGGACGGGTGGGGCAATAAAAAAAGGCTTGTCGGAAGTTCCGACAAGCCTTAAATATCTTTTCACTATTATACATGAGTAGCCTGCTCAACTTCCGATTGAAAATCCGATGCTGTGCCACCACCAAGTATTAACAGTTATTGTGTTCATTCTTTTGTTTTATTATTTGCTGCAAATAAAGTAATACATTTTAATATTTCAAAGCAATAAGACTAAAAAAGTGATAAATTTT
>JAFGAF010000012.1 GCA_016933815.1 Prolixibacteraceae bacterium | reverse complement strand
ATGGAGCAAGCTGCTAAAGAATTTGCTGCCATACCACTTTCGAATGGTTACCGTAAACCTTTGATTGCCATTGTTGGCGAAATTTTTATGCGCGATAATGCCTATTGCAGTGCCAACATGGTGACCCGTTTGGAAGCCTTGGGTGCCGAAACCATTATGGCCCCATTTAGCGAATGGCTCAATTATTCGACCTACCGTTATTGGCGCGACAGCCTTTGGAAAGGCGATTTTTTTGGCTTGTTTAAATCGAAATTGCAAGCGTTTTCGCAAGATTTAACTGCACGCAAAATTCACAAAGCGGTTGAGGATGTGGCCGAAATGGAACGCGATGTGCTGATCAAAGAAATGCTCGACAGGTGCGGAAAATATGTACACATGAACTACGATGGTGACCCGCCATTGTCGTTGGGCGCCGCATCGAAAATGGCCAACGAAGGTATTTCGGGGGTAGTGGCAATTTTGCCGTTTACCTGTATGCCCGGTACGCTCATTGCATCGGTTTCGCCTTTGTTTCGCAAAGATCACAACAATATTCCGTGGGAAAACATTGCTTACGATGGACAAGAGGATGCCGGGCTCGAAACCCGCTTGCAGGCCTTTATGCACCAGGCCCATGAGTATGCCCGCATTAACGAGCTCACTAAACCAAGGGTATGGAAAGAACAAGTGATTAGTTCATATTAAACAGATGTATGCTTTTGTTGGATATTGCTTAAGCTATCTTTTCGATGAATTTACAAACAAAAAACTTGTTTAATACGTACTGTAATTATATATTTGTACGTAAAAATAGATTATACATCATGGATGCAAAATTGACATTAAAACTTGATAAATACGTTGTTGATAGGGCTAAGGAATATGCAACATCTCAAAAAAGAAGTCTTTCAAGATTAATTGAATCATATTTGAAATCATTAATTGAAAACGATAAAATGGAAAACAAAAATGATATTGAAATATCGCCCTTTGTGAAAAGTTTACGAACTGGTGTGAAAATTCCGGCCAATATTAATTATAAAGAAGCATATAGCGATTATTTGTCAGAGAAATACAAATGAAGGAAAAGCTATTTTTAGATACTAACGTAGTAATTGATCTACTGGGCGAACGAGATCCTTTTTATGTTTCTGCTGCTAAAATTGCAACACTTGCCGATAAGGGAAAAATACAAATCTTTGTTTCTGCTTTAACCTATTCAACGGTATATTATCTGTTGTCACGATTTGAGAATAAAGAAATTGTGAAAGAGAAAATCAGAAAATTTAAAGTAATAGCTGAAACATCAGACTTAACTGACATGATTATCGATAAGGGACTTGCATCCAAATTCTCAGATATTGAAGATTCACTTCAATATCATAGTGCAGTAAAAAAGGAATGCAATATTATAATCACGCGTAACAGTAAGGATTTTAAGGAGTCAGAAATTCCTGTTTTAACCCCTGATGAATATTTGACCAAAATAAATGGCAGATAAATTATTACGCAAATACTTCATTGAACTTTTTTACTTATTTATTGTATTAAGCTATTTAATGTCATATTACAACTTAACATTTCGTTGTAATTTCAACGCTTAAAATTTAAAATTATAGCTATGAATTTCAAGAACATAATTCTTCTTGTCATCTTTTCGATGATGTTCCCATTTTTATCAACGGCGAACGAAGCCCGTTTGATGCGTTTCCCCGGAGTTAGCGAAAAACAAATTGTATTTACATATGCCGGCGATTTGTACACCGTACCCATTGAGGGCGGTACGGCACGTAAAATTACCTCGCACCCCGGGCAGGAAATGTTTGCCCGCTTTTCGCCCGATGGTAGCCAAATAGCCTTTACCGGCCAATACGACGGCAACACCGAAGTGTTTGTAGT
>JAFGAF010000139.1 GCA_016933815.1 Prolixibacteraceae bacterium | reverse complement strand
CCTGTTCAAAACCCGCAAAATATTGCCTATAACAATATTGTTGACGACAACACAGTGCGTTTAATTGTTACCGATGACCGCAATTGTACCGATACCACTCTGGTATTGTTCAATGTACTGAATAATCCTCCCATACTCGAACCGTTTACAATAACACTGGTTGAAAATTCGAATTATATTTTCCGTCGTGCCGATTTTGAAAGCAGGTTCGATGCCAATGATCCGGGACAATCAATTACAGCTATACGAGTTGAAACTGCTCCCGGAAGAGGCTATTTCAGGCTA
This sequence comes from Prolixibacteraceae bacterium, assembly GCA_016933815.1. Classification (GTDB taxonomy): domain Bacteria; phylum Bacteroidota; class Bacteroidia; order Bacteroidales; family Prolixibacteraceae; genus Roseimarinus. Next base: position 2,411 of record JAFGAF010000139.1, on the reverse strand, counting down.
AATGGCACCATTTATACTGTTGGAACAACCATTCCAATAGCTCAGGCTGCCTTACTTGAATATGTACCTGCTGCGAATTGGTTTGGGAATACCGATTTTACTTGGAATGCATTCGATGGTTTTTCTTGGTCCGATAATCCTGAATTGGTGAATGTTATTGTGCTTGAAATTCCCGATCCTCCGACTTTGAACGATATTGTAATCGATTTACCCGAAGACCAAGTTGCTAGCGTGGGGCGCCAGCTTTTTATCGATAATACAATAAGCGTTTTAGGTAGTTCGTTCGATTTTGATAGTCTGCAAATTCTATCAGCAATTAGCCCTTCTGCTATTGGTGAATTGTTTTTCAATTCAAACCCGTTTAGCGGGCCATATCCATACCTTATTTTAGCTGACCAGATTGATGATGCCTCGGCTGTTTTTGAATATTACCCCGAAAACGGATTCAACGGAGCGCTTTCGTTTCAATGGAACGCTCACGATGGTTATAATTTTGCTGTTTCGCCGGCAAGGGTTATATTCAACTATATCAATACAGCACCCGAACTAAGCAATATTGAATTAAACGATTTAAGCGAAGATGAATTGGTGCTTTTAAGCAATAGTGTATTCCTCGATCATTATTCCGATATCGATCAATACGATACTCCGCAAACATTCTACCTTAGCAACTTGCCACCTGCCACCGAGGGAGTATTTATGTTTGGCGGTCAAGTTATTTCAAGCGATTTTGAATTGCCGTTCGATCAGTTGAACCAATTGCGTTTTAAACCTGCTTTGGGTTTCGAAGGAACCACTCAAGCTACGTGGAAAGTATCTGATGGTGACGATACAGGAGAGGCGCTGATTATTCTGCATTACAAAAACGCAATTCCGGTGGTTCACGACTTCACTGTAAACGGCTACGAAGATGTAACTTTCACTTTTAGCTTAAGCGATTTTGACAAAAGCCCCGATATTAATATTCCTTTCGAAGATGAAGATTATTTCGACCGTTTACAAACACTCCGAATTGTTGCTTTGCCAAAACATGGGCAGCTTACTTTTAATGGCTTGCCTGTTTTTGCCGATTTGGAAATACCTCGGAATCAAATTTCACAACTCGAATATCTCAGTGATTTTGATTGGAACGGTACCGATACCCTTATTTATACTGCTTTTGATGGAACCGATTGGGCTTCGAACCAAGCAGCTGTTTTTATCGAATTAGCTCCGGTTAACGATGCTCCACGTCCAATGGCCGATTACTATTTCATTCTCGAAGACCAAATTTTGAGCGGCGTAAATGTTGGCATAAACGATAATGATGTAGATAACGATCATGCATCGTTGCGCTACCATGTTGAACCACTCGATAGTGCAAGTGCCGGACAAAATGGTACAATAAGCCTTAATCAAAATGGCGAGCTTACATTTGTGCCAGATAACGATTTTAATGGTTGGGCTTATTTTATATACACAGTTTGCGATCCAATTGGTGCTTGTGCCCGCGATACTGTGTACATTACCGTTGCACCAACAAATGATGCACCATTGGCAATACCCGATACTTTTGAATTGTTCGAAAACGAATTGGTAAGCTATTTTAATACGCTGCTTAACGATTCCGATATCGATGGCGATAATTTTTACATGAATGCAGTTAATGGAAGCGATGTTCGCGAATTTTCAACCAATTATGGAACTGTGTTGTGGAATACCGACGGAAGTGTAGAATTTACGATGCCACAAAGTGTCGATTCGCTTAAAGCAGGTCAGTCGGTAAGTGTACGAGTAGAATACAGTATAATCGACGATTCGATGGCAACAGCTACTTCGTATTTTGTTATTTTAATAAAAGGTTTGAATAACCCGCCTGTGGCAGTCGACGATGTATTTGAAGCCGCCGAAGGGTTCAATAGTATTGCCTCATCAAACTTGCCTTATCAAAATGTGTTGTTCAACGACTACGATATCGAAGATGATCCGATTAGTGTTCAACTGGTTAATAATTCAACATTGAACAGTATTTTAACACGTTACGGAACATTTAACTGGGAAACAAACGGAGAATGGGTATTTGTTGAAAACCAAACCGTTGTTGATTCACTAAAACAAGGCGAAGAAGTTTCGGTTGTTTTGCCCTATTCAATAAGCGATACTTATGTTTTGAGCGATCAGCCCGCAAACATTACATTTAATATTACAGGTGTAAACGATGCCCCTGTTGCCATTAATGATACTTTGGTGATTTTTGAAGATGCAGGTGAAGTGATTATTTCGACGAACCAATCCGAAGCATTGCTAAATAACGATTACGATATTGATGGCGACGAGATTAATGTTGAACGCATTGGTTTCAATTTCAACGGTATGCTAAGCAGCGATGTGGGTACTCTGCAGTGGAACTCCGATGGTTCGTATGTTTACAT
>JAFGAF010000138.1 GCA_016933815.1 Prolixibacteraceae bacterium | reverse complement strand
TTATCTGTCATGAGTAAAAATATTCAATCAATATTTTTTGCTTTGTTAATACTAGCAAGCAGCACAACACAAGTAAATGCCCAGGCCGAATACATGGCTTGGGGAAACCTTATCGGAATCAGGGTTGATGGACAACTTATGGAATTCGAAAGCGGACTGGCAGTTGTTAGTGGCAATTTCGAGCATATTGAAAAAACAGCCAAAGAACGCCAAAAACCAAAATACATGCGCAATGGCAATACACAAAAGGTGCAAACAGGTTTTAACAACTTCGATTTTACAAAAAAGGTTGCTGATGCCGATAAAGGCAAAGTAGATATTGATATAAGCGCTAAAGCAAAGCTGGTTGACAAAACACTTTCGGCTTGGTTTTTTATCGAGCTACCCGAAAAGCACTACGCTAATGGAAAATTTGAATACGGAGCAGCAAAAACAATAAACTTAAACAGCACAAGCCCACAACACATTAGTGCCCATGCTTTTGAGATAAAAGGTGAACAACGCAGCTTAAAAATTGAAAGCAAAAAACCGCTAAATGCAACGCTGATTAACGAAAACAACAGCACAACAGTTTACATCGAACTGCTGCCACAAAACAGCAGTGAGGACAATCAAACAAACAAAAATCTACGGATTACCGCAAGCGGAAGCATCGACAACAAACCGGTAAATATAACCATCGACAGCAACAATCCCGGGCGACAATTTTTGGGCATGGGTGGCAATTTCAGACTGCAAAACCCCACTACCGACCCGCAGGTTATTCAGTATTGCCTCGACAGTATGCGCGTAGCCTACGGACGGGTTGAAATGCCATGGCAACTTTGGCACCCCGATGAAACAAGCAATCCGCTTGAGCAAACAATTGATCAATTAAACCCACATGTAAAAGCATCGATGGAAATGGCACAAAAACTTGCTGCCCGAGGCATGCCTGTAATTGTAAGTGCATGGCAGGCTCCGGCATGGGCAATAATTGGCGAACCTGCCGATGCTTACCGTTATCGCGATCAAGGGATATTTGGTTATCCGTTGAACATTAATAAAATTGATGCGATTTACGAATCGATTGCCGATTACCTGCTGTATCTCAAAAAACATTTTGGGGTCGAAGCCATTATGTTTTCGTTTAACGAATCGGATTTAGGAATAAACGTTCGGCATACTGCAAACGAGCACCGCGACTTTATTAAAGGAATGGGCAAACAGCTTGCTCAAAAAGGTTTAGCCACAAAAATGCTGCTTGGCGACAACTCCGACGCCACCACTTTCGACTTTATTGTACCCGCAATGAACGATAGCGATGCACACAAATACATTGGAGCTGTTTCGTTTCACTCGTGGCGTGGCTGCGACAACGAAACACTAAAAAAATGGGGCGATGCAGCTAAACAACTTAACGTTCCGTTGGTGGTTGGCGAAGGCAGCACCGATGCAGCTGCATGGAATTATCCGCAAATTTTTTCTGAGTTCTCGTTTGCTTTTCACGAAATTAACCTCTATACACGCATTTGTGCCATTGCCCAACCACAAACCATTTTGCAATGGCAGCTTACGGCCGACTATTCGATACTAAGCGGTGGTGGTGTTTTTGGCACCGAAGGCCCACTACGGCCAACCCAACGCTTCTGGAACCTCAAACAACTGGCTGCTACTCCCGAAAATTCATTTGTACTGCCAACTGAGTCGTCGTCGGAGTTAATCAATTGCGTGGCATACGGTAATATTGCTAAGGACGAATATGCCCTCCATATTGTGAATAACGGAGCAGAAAGAACGGCTAAAATTGAAGGATTACCAGAACAACCAATAAATTACGAGGTATATGTAACCAACAACAATAACAACATGAAGCTTTTGTCTGAATTGCAATCGCAAAATGGCAGCATTGAAATAACGTTGCCAGCTGCATCTTTCATATCGCTTTTCAGCCAAAATTAATTCATCTTAAAAACAACGATCGGCCATTCAATACCGGCAATAAATCTATATTAATTTGTATCTTTCGTCGTAAAAATCGATTTGTATGTTTGTTGTCGAAATAATTTATAACCTGGCCTTATTAATTGCCATTAGCATTATTGCCGTATTTATTGATGGTCGCTGGCCACACACCAGCAAAAGAGGGGCAATTTTACAAGGCCTTATGTTTGGTTTGGCTGCAATAATAGGCATGATGCAACC
>JAFGAF010000137.1 GCA_016933815.1 Prolixibacteraceae bacterium | reverse complement strand
TCGCTCCATGGGCCTGCCGGATCGGTAGCTGTAACGTAAAAGTTGCCATTGCATTCAATGCAAGTGTTAATCATGTAAAAAACACCATCGTGGTACCTGAGTGTTGGCGCAAATATGCCACGCGATGCGGCCATACCTTCGGTTATTTGTAACTGCTCGGGCCGATTGAGCACATGGCCAATCTGTTTCCAGTTCACCAAATCTTTACTGTGGTGAATGGGCACACCGGGAAACCATTCAAACGATGAATTCACCATGTAGTAGTCGTCGCCTACCCGGCAAATACTCGGATCGGGATAAAACCCCCTGAGAATAGGGTTTTGGTAAGTTTCGGCACTTGATATTGTTGCATTTTTCTGATTGGTACAAGCAAACAAAACAATTGCCATTAATACAAATAGCGGAAAACGAAGTTTAAGCATAGTAGTTATTCTTTAGTTATTCTGACTGCAAGTTAATTAAGAAATATAATTTTGACGGGTGAAATTTTACTATTTTTAAGCGATGATTCTTGCAATTGTTTCAATTTTAGATAAAAACCTTTTAAAAATAAGTACAGATGAAAACGTTTTTTCCTTTTTTGGCAATGTTGATATTTGCAACGATACAACTAAACGCACAACAAGCGTTGTGGGGTGGCACACCAATTATTTCGCCCGAAGTAAACAGCAACAAAACAGTAACATTTAGGTTCCAGGCACCTAATGCCGATTCGGTATTCATTACCGGCGATTTTCTTCCCACTGCAAAGTACAATTCACAGTGGGGCGAAATTGATATCCCGGGCAGGGCAATGCTCGTAAAAGACAACAATGGTACATGGTCGTTTACCTCGGCAGTTCTTGAACCTAACCTATACAGTTACTCGTTTATTGTTGATGGCTTGATCACTACCGATCCGAACAATGTTTACAAAGTACGCGATGTAGCTTCGGTATTCGATGTTTTTATTGTTGATGGCGGAGTTGCCGATTTATACAAGGTAAACCAAGTACCCCACGGGTCGGTAACACGTTGTTGGTACAACTCTCCAACACTTGAAAAACAACGCCGCATAACCATTTACACCCCACCGGGCTACGAAAACAACAACGAAAAATACCCCGTACTGTACTTATTGCATGGCATGGGCGGCGACGAAGAAGCATGGATTGCCCTTGGCCGAACAGCCCAAATAATCGACAATTTGATTGCGCAAGGAAAAGCCCAACCCATGATTGTGGTAATGCCCAACGGAAATGCAGCACAAGAGGCTGCTCCGGGCGAATCGAGCCTAGGCATGTACAAACCAACCATGCAACTGCCCAACACCATGGACGGCACTTACGAAAATTCGTTCAAAGACATTATTTCTTTCGTTGAAAACAACTACCGCGTAAAAGCCGAAAAAAGCTGCAGGGCCATTGCCGGCTTATCGATGGGCGGTTTCCACTCGTTGCACATCTCGCGTTTTTACCCAAACACCTTCGATTATGTGGGATTGTTTTCAGCAGCCATCATGCCCGATGAAAAAGTAAAATCGAAAGTGTACGAGAATTTCGACGAAACACTCTCTGCTCAAATGAACAATGGCGTTCAGCTTTATTGGATTGGTATTGGCAAAACCGATTTTCTGTACCAGGCCAATGTCGATTACCGCAAAAAGCTCGATAGCATGGGCTTTAAATACATGTATATTGAAACCGAAGGCGGTCATACATGGGACAACTGGCGCAAATACCTTTCTGAATTTGCCACACAAATTTTTCCTGTTAAAAAATTCTGATCACACAACTAGGGGTGTACTTTGATTTTGTTGTCGTAAAGCTAAAATGAGAGCATTATGAACCATGTAAACAAAATATTTTATCTTTAGTCCCAAATTTCAGGCACATTTGGAACTGACCGATAAACATATTTTAGCAGGACTGCAGGCCGGCAACGAGCAGGTTTTTGAATCGTTTTTCAGAAACTATTATGAGCGTTTGTGTAATTATGCCAACACCATTTTGAACGACATGGACGAGGCCGAAGAAATTGTTCAGAACGCTTTTTTGGCCATGTGGGAAAAACGCGAAAGCATCGATGTGCATACCTCGCTCAAGTCGTACCTGTACCGTTCGGTTTACAACAGCAGTTTGAACCATGTAAAGCATTTAAAAGTAAAGCGCAAACACGACGAAAGGCTTTT
>JAFGAF010000136.1 GCA_016933815.1 Prolixibacteraceae bacterium | reverse complement strand
TTCATCGATGGGGCTTCGGCTTCGGCCTGTTCTTTGCTCATGCCGCCGACTACCAATTCAGCAATTTCGGCTTTATATTGTTTGTCAAACTGCACATAATAATCGCCCACCAAGTGATCGCCTTTTTTGCCGGTCGATTCGGGCGTATCGTTTTTGCCGGCTTGCATCCACGCATACATCGATTTACAAATATGAATGCCCCTGTCGTTCACAATATTGGTTTTTACCACCTTTTTGCCGTTGGCTTTCATGATTTCCGAAATCGAAAAGCCCAACAAATTGTTGCGGATGTGGCCCAAGTGAAGGGGTTTATTGGTGTTTGGCGATGAGTATTCAACCATTACCAGCTCCGAACTATTGTTGGCCAAAGTGTAACCAAATTGTTCGTTGGCATTAATTTGCTCAAACACATTCAACCAATAACTTTGCGAAACCACCAGGTTCAAAAAGCCTTTCACCACATTGTAGCGATCAATCATCTCCACCTTTTCGGCCAAATAATCGCCAATTTCGGCGGCTGTTTGCTCAGGCCCTTTTCGCGACATTTTGGTAAACGGAAAAACCACCACAGTAATGTCGCCCTCAAATTCCTTGCGGGTCATTTGCGTTTGCACCGCTTCGTTTTCGATATTGACTGAATAAATTGTTTGCAACGCTTTTACTACTTCGTTGCGTATGAGTAAATCGATGTTCATTATTGCATTTTTATAAAATAGGGTGCAAAGATAATTAAATGGTGGGAAATGAAAGAAATTTCTATCTTTGTCCCATCTAAATTCATTTATGTTACTAAACTTTTCGATATCGGCATAAAGCCGGGCACGGCTTTTTAAGTCTTTACAGTGGCAAGCACCCTACTTGCGGCTCGGCATTGTATATTCCTGTTTTTTCAAAAATTTTATCGTTAACTTGTTGCAAAAAACACAACAAAAGCCTTGCAACACAACACATTTACTATCATGGAAAAAAAGTGGTATGTCGAACTATTCGAAAATTACGCCAACAAATACGAACAAGAATGTTTTACAAAAGGTACAGTAACCGAAGTCGATTTTCTGGAGCAGGAACTTGCATTCGATAAATCGAAACGCATACTCGACATTGGTTGCGGCACCGGCAGGCACTCCATAGAGCTGGCAAAACGTGGCTATACCGTTCGTGGCATCGACCTTTCGGAGCAAATGCTTAGCAAAGCACGCGAGAACGCTAAGGTAGCAAAGGTGAACGTCGATTTCAGGCAAGCCGATGCCCGCACGTTTTCGTTCCCGGGTGAGTTCGACCTGGCAATTATGCTATGCGAAGGTGGCTTTTCGCTTATGGAAACCGATATGATGAACTTTCAAATTCTGAAAAATGCAGCCGAAGCGCTTAAGCCCGGAGGGAAGCTAATTTTCACCTGTTTGAACGCTTTGTTCCCGCTTAACCATTCAATAGGCGATTTTGTGAGCGAAGGAACTACCGGTTTGCAAGTAAGCAATTTTAACTTGCAGCAATTCCGCGACCATTCAACTTACACCATTACCGGCGACGATGGCCGCGAAATGGTTTTAAAATGCAACGAGCGTTATTACGCTCCGTCGGAGTTGAATTTTATGCTCGAATTGCTTGGCTTTAAACAAATATTGATTACCAGTTGCGAAACAGGCATTATGAATCGTAAACGCGAGCTAAAAACAAGCGATTACGAACTGCTTACCATAGCAAGTATTTAATCTTTCGATTTCATTTCGCGCATGTCGGCTTGGAGTTTCATAACCATGGTCGATAGCGATTCGACATCGATTTTATGGGGTTCGGGCAGGTCGAAGGTTAAAAAGCCAATGGCCTGCCACAACTCCAATACTTCCGAAACCTGTACCTTGTAGGGTTCGTAGGCTTCGTTGTCCGATTTGAGCAGCAAAGTACCATCATCGTTGGCATGGTTAAACACACGTTTGTAAACAATTCCATCGTTGGCTGTAATTACAATGTAAGTTTTGCCATTTCGAATGCCGCTTAGCGACTCCACATAATCGCAAAAAACATACGCACCCGGCGGAACAGGCAACATACTGTCGCCTTTGATTTGGAACACACGGTAACTGTGCCCGTGCGACATTTCGGCAACCGGAATCGAGAAATTGGGCAAGGCAGCCACAAACTCAGGGTCGGCCAAACCATTCAGGTAGCCTGCCGATGCCTTATGTGGCACAATCGACACGCGCTCTTCGTTTTGGGCATCAACAACCGTTGCCAGCACCCTAAAATCGCCTGCCGGAATGGTTTTTTCTTTCGACATATCCACCGTTAGCAACCTGTCGATGCTTACGCCAAACAATAACGACATTTGCTGAATAACCAACAATTTAGGCACTGCCCTGCCCTCTTCGTAAGCACCAATCAAGGGGCGCTTAATGCCCAG
>JAFGAF010000135.1 GCA_016933815.1 Prolixibacteraceae bacterium | reverse complement strand
TTTAAAATGCAGGCAACCAGTGCCGAAACCAATGTGGCAAGCATTGCATCGTTTTTAGGATTGCCGGTTAAAGTGCTTACCACTTTTGTAAAAGGCAGCCCCATTGCAAAATTCATTAAAAGTAACTTGCGCAGCAGGTTCATGGATTATGAAGGTCCCGAAGTTGAGCAAGGCGGCCCGTGGGGTTATCGTCATCAGTTTAACATTGCAGACAGCGGTTACGGTTCACGTGGACCAAGGGTACAAAACGACCGTGCCGGTGAAGTTGGCCGCACATTGAATGTAAAAGATTTCGACCTGGATCGAATTTTTGGTGACGAAGGCGTTCAAATTGTACACCTTTCGGGTTTAATTGGTGCACTTTCGCCCGAAACAAGTCAGTTTTGTCTCGAGTTGGCCAGGGCAGCCAAAAAATATGGCACAAAAATTTCGTTCGACCTGAATTATCGTGCTACTTTTTGGAAAGGCCGCGAAAAAGAGTTGCGTGAAATGTTTACCGAAATTGCTTCGGTATCGGATATTTTGATTGGCAACGAAGAAGATTTTCAACTTTGCCTTGGTATCGAAGGTCCCGAGGCCGGTGGTGAAGGCATTCAGCAAAAAATTGATGGATTCAAAGAAATGATTACCCGTGTGAAGAAAGCTTTCCCGAATGCTTCGGTTTTTACAACAACATTGCGCGAAGTAGTAAGCGTAAACCACCATTTATGGGGTGCAATTATGCTGGCCGGCAACGAGTGGCAAGTGGTTGAACCTCGCGACATTACTGTGCTCGACCGTATTGGCGGAGGCGATGGTTTTGTTGGTGGCATGTTGTACGGCATTTTAAAAGAATGGCCAAGCGAAAAATGGATTCAGTTTGGCTGGGCTACCGGAGCAATGGCGACTACCTTTTTAACCGATTATGCCCAACCTGCCGACGAGGATATGGTTTGGAGCATTTGGAGCGGAAATGCACGCGTAAAACGTTAAGCTTTTGAAAAGTTGGCAGTGGCCGAACATTCTTTTTTTAAAGCAGTAACTGAAAAATGAGCATAACTTACAAAAATTAACTATATTCAGCATTTAACCAAAAACGATACAAAAATGAATAAAAATAAGGTTTTAGTTACACTGATTATTTTAATTGCATTTGCTTTTTTTAGCAGTTGCGCGGTAAAAAATAACAAGAATGTGAAAATAGGCTTCTTGATTCATGCAACCACAAGTTCGCGCTGGCAAATGGATATTGCCTATGTAAAGGAACGAGCTGCCGAAATTGGGGCTACAATTATTTTAAAAGATGCCTTGGGCGATGAAAACCTTCAGCTAAAGCAAGCTTCAGAGTTAATCGAAGAAGGGGTGGATGCCATTATTGTTGTGGCTGCCAACCAGAATACTGCTGCCGGAATTGTTCGCGATGCCCATAAAGCCAATGTGCCGGTTATCGGTTACGACAGGCTCATCAAAAACTCCGATCTCGATTATCTTGTGTCGTTCGAATATGAAAAAGTAGGTGCTTTAATGGTTGAATACATGACAAATAAACTTGATAAAGGTAATTTTGTGATGCTATGGGGCGATGCGCTAGATGCCAACGCTTTAATGATTAAAAATGGTATTGAAAAAGCACTTGCAAGTAATCCTAAAGCTTCGCAGTTTAATTTGGTTTACAAAACTTTTGTGCCCGACTGGAGTTACAAAAATGCAAATCATATTATGAAAGATATTTTGACATTTTCACCCGAAAAGATCGATGCTGTTATTGCTTGTAACGACCCGTTGGGAATTGGTGCATTCGATGCGCTTGTTGAAAACGGATATCAGCCTGGTGAAGTAATTATTACCGGACAGGATGCAACCTTGGATTTTGTGCACTCGATGCTCAACGACGGGATGACCATGTCAGTGGCAAAACCAATTAAAGAGCTGGCTTATGGCGCAGTTGATTTAGTTGCCGGCTTAATTAAAACCGGTAAAGCCGAAGGTTTTAACAGCAGGGTGAACAATGGTCGTAAAGATGTTCCTGCTAAATTGTTTTCACCCCTTTCGGTCGATAAAAGCAATTTTGAGAATGAATTAATTGAAAGCGGCGTATTTACACGTGAGCAGGTTTTCAATAAATAAATTTTAATACTAAACTATTTATGATATTTTTCGAAAAAGGGTCACCCGATACCTTTTTGTCCGATGCTGATTTAAAAGCAGGGCTTTTTGAAGCACTCAATAAAATTGGACAAAAGAATAAAGTATTGGCCATACCGCCCGATTATACTCGCTTGCCATCGAAAGCAGGTGTGCTTACAGCCTTTGCTTATCAGTATTACAATAATTTGTTAACCGATATTTTACCGGCTTTGGGTACTCATTCGCCAATGACCGAACAGCAAATTGAACACATGTTTCCGGGTGTACCTGCTAATTTGTTCCGAATTCACGATTGGCGCAACGATGTTGTCACTTTGGGCGAAGTGCCCGCATCTTTTATCGAAGAGGTTTCCGAAGGAAAAGTGAACTTTACATGGCCTGCCCAAGTGAACAAACTGCTGGTTGAAGGTGATTTCGATTTAATGCTTTCGTTGGGGCAGGTTGTGCCGCACGAAGTAGTGGGAATGGCCAATTATAACAAGAATATTTTTGTAGGCACCGGCGGTTCCGAAGGCATCAATAAAAGCCATTATATTGGTGCTGCTTATGGTATGGAACGCATGATGGGGCGTGCCGATACTCCTGTTCGTAAGGTGTTTAATTATGCTACCGACCATTTTGCATCGCATTTGCCAATTGTTTATGTGCAGACCGTTGTTGGGGTCGATGCCGATGGAAAACTGGTTACCCGTGGCCTTTTTATTGGCGACGATTTTGAAGTGTTCACTAAGGCTGCTGAACTTTCAATGAAAGTGAATTTCGATATGGTACCAAAACCGCTGAAAAAAGTAGTGGTTTGGCTCGATCCAACCGAATTTAAAAGTACCTGGCTGGGCAATAAAAGTATTTATCGCACACGTATGGCCATGGCCGACGGTGGCGAACTGATTGTATTGGCCCCTGCACTCAAAGAGTTTGGCGAGGACAAACAAATTGATAAACTAATAAGGAAATACGGCTATTTTGGAACTCCGGCAACATTAAAAGTCGTTGAGGAAAACGAAGATTTGCAGGCCAACCTCGGTGCTGCAGCACACCTTATTCATGGCTCTTCCGAAGGCAGGTTCAGTATTACTTATTG
>JAFGAF010000134.1 GCA_016933815.1 Prolixibacteraceae bacterium | reverse complement strand
TTTACCTCACAACCATTTTTGTTGATTTTATTGTTTTACTGTCGTTTGCACTTATATAATATAAACCGGCAGGTAAATATGGTACATTGATATTTGATTTTGTGTTTTCAAAAACAATGGCTTGATAAACTTGTTTGCCCATAATATTGCAAATCGATATTTTTGTTTCTTTCTCGAAATTAAGCAATTGCACATAAAAACTACCATTATTCGGATTGGGGTAAACTTTAATTTGTTTTTCTTGAAACTCTGAATTATTTATGGCAACACTTTCATCATTATTTTCGATGCTTTTTTCAATTACAGGTGAATTAACAGTTGTACTTTGTGGCATTATAATATCGTCGCAAAATATCCCTTCCGTAGTAATGTAAGCATTAACATAGCTTCCTGCTTGAGCAATAAAACCGGGTAAAAACTTTATCGAATTACCTGCAATAAAGGTTGTCCACGAACCGGTTTCGGCACTAAAAGTTTGCCCTCCACCAGCAACTGTTATGTTCTCATTAGCATTGAAGCATTCATTTTGCTTGTTCAACACAAACGATTGTGTCGTTTCATCGCCCTGACAATAGCTAGAGTTGAACGGCTGGGTGTTTATTGCCCAAACCGGACTAAAATCAATTGTTGCTATAGCTGACACCTCATCGCCGCAGGTTCCGCTAACGCTTACCGAGTACTCGCCCAAATTAACAGCTTGTACATTTTCGATAAAAAGTTCGTTTGAATCCTCCCCCAAATTGTCGTCTCCATGTTTCCATTGATACCTTAGCATATCGCCTTGAGCAACAACTGATAATAAATGGTCGCCACCAATGCATAAATCCTGACTCACAGGTTGTTGGATTATTTGTGTTTTAGGTATGGCATTGATTATTGTATCCAAAAAAAGATCGCAGTTGTTTTCATTATTTATGGCATATATCTTAAAATCAGTAGCACCAACAATCTCATATTTACCTGTAATAGTGATGTTCTCAATATTTCCGCTTACAACATCGGAATACCATTGTGAATTTGTTTCGTCCCAAACCCGATAGTTTATTCCGGGTTGAGAGTTGAGAATTTCAAATTGCACCATCGGATCCGAACAGCTGTTTGCTTCATCGGCAACAAGCTGCACAGCTAATTTGGGCAATAAATAGTTGAATTTCTCAATGTAACTATTGTTTTCATAAACACATAAAATATCATCAATTGCACCGTTAAAATATTTCGACGAAGGCATGTTTAAAACATTATCAGGTAAATTAGGGCCAGCAAACACCCAATAAGCTATAAAGTTAAGTTTTGCTATAGCGTTCAAGTTTTGCAGTACTTCGGAGCCATTATTAATACTCATCCTCATGTTCCCATTGTACCGAATTGACACATTGTGCCATTGATTATTGTTATATGAATTTACTGAAACAAGTTCGACGGGGACACCACCATTCGACATGTAAAAATGAATTTTCCCGTCGTTGTCCATGTAAAGCATTGCTTCCATTTGAGTAGCATTCCATGGGCTGTCAACCAAACCGCTAATTACACCACCACTATTTGAACTTGTTTTAAACCACAACGAAAGCGTAAACTCATCAGGTAATTCATGCCTATTTGAAACATAAGCAACAACATCGTTATTGGAATAATGCCTGGCCTGCCAAAAATTGCCGTAACGGTCGTTTGTTGGCTGAAAATCATTACAATAGAAATAATTATTCTTTCCGCTCAAATCGGCATTGTCTTCATCAAAAGTATAATAAAAGAATGTGCTATCGGAAGGAACCGAAAGCTCATCTCCAATATTTGTAGGTAGGGATTTAGTTTCAACGTCGATGCTGTTTTCTGAGCTTATTGAGCAAGAGTTATTTGTTGTAACCAAGGTATATGTTCCGGTTTGCGTAGCCTGATATGATGTTTCGCTTGCGCCATCGATTAGCTCTCCGTTTAAGGCCCAGTTAATTGGAAAATAAACAGTATTGGCCAGCGATAACTCTACACTACCCCCATTACAGAAACTCAAATCGCCTAAGTTAGTTATTTGTGCAGTATCGGGACGCATGCTCATTGCGATGTTCACCACCTCTGAAAAACCGGAGCATCCATTTTCGGTTACACAGAGGTGATAAGCGCCTGCCGAGTTAGGTTGAAACCATGATTCTGTAGCTTCAGGAATTGCTTCACCATTCATAAACCACTGATAAGCATTTGCCCCCCAACGTGTCCACATGCTTGGAAAATAATCACCTTCGCATAAATTGGTTTTGCCCGACACTTCAATTGTCACTTCGGGACACTCTTCGGGAAGGTCAACTTTCAAAGCATAGTTGCCCGATTCGCCATTCAAACCATCAACAACTATATAATACTGTGTTCCGGCCGACACATAAACATATTCAACACCAAGGGTATCGGTAATGCTATTGAACCACACCCCCGACAGGTAAGTATTTTCGTTACAAATAGGCAGTATGAGCGCTTGAATTAAACCCGGTTCTTTTTCGCTAAAAGTAACTTTTGCAAATCCGTTGTATTGTGGAATAAAGGTGTGAATAACCTCAGGACCAGTCATGTCATTAGCGCTAAAGTAGCTTTCAATATTGTTTGTTCCATCGGTTTGTGTGTTTCCAAAATACCAAACTCCGTTTTGCAATACAATTGCTGAACTACAGTCCATAGCACCCTGTTCAGGAACCTGCACATAGGCCAGTGCAATATTATCGTTATCCGATTCGGGCACAATATTTAATGAATCGGCAACAAAAATTACATTCAAATA
>JAFGAF010000133.1 GCA_016933815.1 Prolixibacteraceae bacterium | reverse complement strand
TTTCAATTTAATTCTTGACTCCAAAACGTTCTTTTCAACGTTTCGCAAACAATAATATTTTACTATAAAATGAGTATTTACTTCTTTAATCAATTATCATTGTTGAAGGACCATACTTCATTCCGCCATTTGGGATCAAAACCGAATCCTGAAAAACGATACTGTCCAATTTCGAACTTTTATAAAATGTGAGGCTGCCATAGAAAACATGACGGGTTTCGGCGCTATCATTAGAAAATTTTACAACCATGCCTGTTGGTTTTGTAATATAATGAATTACGTTTCCAAAATTCCAAGAGTTTTCACGGTAATAAGTTGCTACACTAAAGGCATGAGTACTGTTTTCATTCAAAAAAAATACCCTACCGTTTAAGTAGTCAACAACAACCCTCTCAAACGTCCATATAAATGGCACTCCCAAAAGATCGGAATGAGCGTTTTCGATGCATTGAACCTCGTTGAACTTATAAGTCCCCAATTCAACATCAACAAAATCGATGTTTATTTCTTTACTAATGGTTGTATCTAAGTGACTGAAAGCACTTTTACGATACAGAGAAGCCGTTACTTTCTTACTTTGTAATTCATTCGAAATAGAATCTGAAATTGACAGTGGCAAAATTGCCCCAAAATCAAACGTAAGCATTCTTTCTCCCCCATTAATTTTCACAGGAATATCTTTATTGCCATTGTTCCAATAAAGTGGAACAGATAAAGAATCGGGAATATCCCTGCAATATCTTTTTGATTTTGATATGGTTACCTGTTTGTTCAACAAATCAAAATCCCATATAAATTTTGAGATAATGTTATTGCCAATTACACCAATTTTGCTATCCTTATTATAGAAAAAACCTTTGGCATTTGTCCATGTAACGCTATCTTGCGGATAAACATGTAAGCGTTTAATCTCAATGCCGCCCAACACAAAATTATTTACTTTATACAAATCTTTGGTTTGTTGTATTCCTTTCGAGTCGCGTAAGGTGTAGGGATGGAGTTTCATTTTTTTTCTTGCCACAAACTTCTCGTTTACAATACTTATGCTGGCACCTGTATCGAAGAGGAATAGCCCTGAGGTATCGTTAACCGATGCATTTAAGAATATATGACCTTTATCCCCTACTACAAAATCAATTGTAAAACTATTGGCTGGTGAGTTCCAGTTGACTTTTTCTTTATCTTGATTCTCAATGATTTTCATAACCATAAGGAAGAATAAGATAAACGAAAAAATGGACAGGATAATGATTATCCCTTTCCATTTGTTTTTGTAGTTAAATCTGAAAGCTAGGATTAAACTGAATATTCCAAATATCAATACGGTATGTACACTTGACAATATGAATTTCACAAAAGATAAGCTAAATATTGCCGGGGGTATTAAAAATATCACAAAGATTAGAATAGCCAGTAAAAGCCTGTTGGTAATGTTTTTTAAACTCATGGTCGGATGTTGTTGGTTTATTACCTGCAAAAAATTGATTTACATTATTTTACATATCAATATCGTGCCCACAATGCGGGCACTTTTTAATTTTTCTTACAGGTTTATTTATCTTTTCGATGAAACCGGCACTTATCAAACCCGTAGGTAAAGCAACTAAACCAATTCCCAAAACAGCTATTACACCACTCACAAATTTTCCGAGACCCGTTATTGGATATACATCGCCATAACCAACTGTTGTTAAAGTTGCTATTGCCCACCAAAAGCTCGCAATTATATTTGGAAATTTATCGGGCTGAGCCTCTCCCTCAATATAATACATTAAAAATGAAGCAATAAGCAATGTCAACAAAGTTACAAATCCGGTAATGGCCAGTTCATGTTTCTTTTCTTTTATTACCGACCATATCAACTTTAATGATTTATTATACCTGTTAATTTTAAGTATGCGAAAAAAGCGGAACAAGCGTAAAATTCGAATAAACCTTAAATCGATAGCTAAAATAAATGGTATATAAAAAGGAATAATCGCAATTAAGTCGATTAATCCGTAAATCGAGAAAACAAACTTAAGTATTGATCGATAGCGACTTTTAGCAGGATGTGTCAGATCTGAAACATAAATTCGTAAAATATATTCGATGGTAAAGATAATTACGGTAACAATTTCAAATACCCTTAGAAACCCTCGAAAAGAATCATTGATGTTAGGAAAACTTTCAAAAATTATTGCTATTAGATTGAGCACTATAAGCGCCATAATAGCATAGTCAAATGTTAAATTAATTCTTGAACCATGAGCGCCCTTTTCAACTAATTTATATGCTTTATTCTTCATTCCACCTTTAATTTTGCCTCAAATACAGTAATTGCCTTGCCCATTATTTCCACTTTGTTGTTGGCTAATCTCACTTTTAGTTTACCGGTACGTGCCGAAAGCTGCATCGAATCCAACTCGGTTTTACCAAGTTTGTTTGCCCACAAGGGCGTTAAAGCACAGTGTGCCGAGCCTGTTACCGGGTCTTCGTTAATGCCGTCGTTGGGGGCAAAGCAGCGCACCACAAAATCGGCAGGATACGAGCGGCTTTGAGCAGTAATCATTAAATTGGCAAACGGGGTGCTTTTCAACTTTCCGAAATCGGGGGATGTATTCAGTATATCGGTTTCGTTTGCTGCAACGGCAACTACCCAGTCGTAATTGCTCGAATAAACTTCAACCGGCTCAAAACCCAACAAATTACTGAAGCCATTAGGCGTTTCAATTGGATTTAAATTGTAGCGCGGAAAAACCATTTTAATGAAATCGCCATTCTTCGAAATTTCCAAATCGGCTCCTTTGGCTTTCAGCAAAACAGTTTCGTGCTGGTTCCGCAGGCCGGTTTCGAAAATAATGTGAGCGCTTGCCAAGCTGGCATGGCCACACAAATCGACCTCGTTGGTGGGGGTAAAATACCTGATCACGAAATGATCGGCCTCGGGAATGAGGAATGCCGTTTCTGACAAATTCATTTCGGCAGCAATTTGTTGCATTTTTCCTTCGCTAAAATCGTGGTAAACGATCATTACCCCGGCCGGATTGCCCTTAAAAGGTTCCTGAGTAAAGGCATCGACCTGCCAAATGGTATTACGGTTAGTACTGTTCATTGTATTAATTTTTGTTCTTCCAAAGCAAATAACTGATCCTGAAACCGGCTGTAAAATGTAGGATTAGGTCTTGCCCTTCGAAAAGATGAGGTTTCGGGCCCCATTCAACGAATAAAATCCCTTCGTTTTCAATAGGGTTAACAACATTGGCATAAGCGATTGTTCGGTTAGCGAAGCCAATGCCTCCATAAACATCGAAATAAAAACGTTTAAATAGATTGAAATCGGCTCCGGTTTTTAAATGCATGCCCGTTTTCTGCTTTTTAAAGTCAGCCTCGTCGTATGTAACAAAAACGCGCTGTTTATCTTTCTGAAATTCACCCGACAACAAGTGGTCGGTCATTTGCAAATAAAACAATTCTGCCGAGCAATACAGCAAAAAACTGGTGCTGGTGCGATAAACATATTTTATTTCGGGCCTGATTTCGAAAAACGAATAATCGTTACCCCATTTCATATCTTTGAGTCGTGTTTTGTTTAAAACAGAATTCCCGATTCCAACATCGAGCCCGTAATGCCACTTGCTTTGATTGGAATACTCGAACCCGGCACGTAACCTTGGAGTATCGTCGAGCATTGTAATTGGGCTTAGCCTTATTTTTAAGCCGGTATCGAACTGAGCGTAAACACAAAAAGGCAAGACAAAGAATAACAAAAAGATCAAGTTTTTCATATACAATTGATTTAGTTTGTCATTTTGATTTTCATCAATTGAAGCACAGTATCCAAATCGTCTTCATTTTTAACTTCAAGAAGAATGGAGCGCCCTTCGGCATATTTCGGAGCTTCAAGCAAAGTGCGTTTTACAGTTTCTGAAAAATTGCCAAGCAATATTTGCTCAAACGCTTTTTCGCCAAAAGTAAACGAGACCCTGAAAAAATCGTTACAAGGAATTAAAAACAGCACATTGCGCTTTTTGCTATACATTTTCATTATCCAACCCGACTTTTGGCTGTAAAACTTCCACTCAGGCTTGTAAGCTCCATAATTTTTTTCGATGTGCAAAGCCATTCTGTCGAGCAAATTTTTAGTCGAGGCCAAGTCGGCGATGAGCATTTGCTCGTTTGGCTGTACCATTTTTTCGGTGTAAATACTTGCTGCCATTATTCAAACAAACTCAAATCGATTGACTGCCCCATTAACTGATAACCTGCTTCGTTGGGGTGAAGAAAATCGCCTGTATGCACATTTGGCAACAGAACAATGGTATCGTTGGGGTCGCGCATCAGTTTATCGAAATCGATAACTGCATCGAACTGTTGGCTATTGCGCACCCAATTGTTCACTTTTTGGCGTGCCGGTTCTCTAAAATCGGTATAATAAAACGATTTTCCGAAAGGCAAAATAGTAGCACCATAAACTTCTATCTGATTCTGATGAGCTTGTTCAATCATTGACTCGTACGCAGCAATAAGGTCGTCGGCTACCTTCATGGCATGTGTACTGTCGCGTGTTTGACCAAGGTCGTTCACACCTTCGAGCACAATTAACCAACGCACACCATGCTGGTTAAGCACGTCGCTTTCGAAACGATTGAGGGCCGAAGGGCCAAGGCACTGTTTGAGCACACAGTTGCCGCCAATACCCTGATTTAACACCCCAACCATTTGTGTAGCGGGGTTAGCCAACAAGCTTTCGGAAAGAATATCGGGCCAACGATTTTGCTTGTTGGTGCCCGAGCCACGGCCATCGGTAATTGAGTTACCCAAAATTGCAACAGCGCCTGCTTCGGCCGGAGCTTTCACATCGATACCGCTTATTACATACCAATGATCGGTTTTAACAGCATCGGTAAGTTCAGCTTTGTTTATTTGATCACCTTCAATTAAATACGAAGTGGTTCGTGAACCCGGATGACCTGTTACATCGGCCGATGTTTCGCCAAAGAAAATGGTGATGGACACATCGGCACGTGGCAAAAGAGCAAATGCCAAAGCATCGGATGTTACTGCTGTTCCGGGCTGCATAATAACTTCGGGTTTATTGTCGAAAAGCAATGTTTTTGCACTGCTTTCGTCAATAGTACTTTGCCCAAGCGACAAAGCTATTTGTACTTGCTTTAATGTTACGGCACTTTGGCTGTACTCGTTCGAAAAACGTACCCTCAAGCTGTCGCCGCCAATCGAAACACGTAAAACCTGTCGCAAGGTATTATTGCTTAAACCCGGTTCGGGTGGGTTATTGTGCGGCTCAACCAACTGTTGCGCTGTAACCCAAGTTCCGACCCATTGCTGTTGGTCTGTTGTATCGGTGCATCCCGCAAGAAGAGACAAAGCACTCAATGCCACAACAAGTAAACAACTCGAAAGCATTGCTTTAAAATGCCTCAACACTAAACCATTAATAAATAGCGATTTTAACATATTACTTTGATTTTATCAGTTAAAAAATAACGAATTAAATACTTAGCTTATAATTGTAGTATTTCAAAAACGAACCATAAAATTAAAAAAAATAAACGTTAAATAAGAAGTGGCTAATAAATTATTGATAAACGAAGCATTGAAAAAGAAACGAAATAATGGAATATTGGAGAAGTGGAATATTGGCTTATTGTGATATTTAAAAACTTTTAATTACGTGCACTACAATTCCCCAAATCACAAAATCGTTATCGGGCGTAACTTTTATGGGTTTAAAATCGGCGTTGGCAGGCAGTAACCAGCAACAGTCCTTATCGGTTTTTATACGTTTCATTGTAAATTCGCCATCGAGGTAACACACGGCAATTTTGCCGTCGCGGGGAGGCAAGCTTTTATCAATAATTACCAAATCGCCATCGTTAATACCGGCATCGCGCATCGACTCGCCCTTAACGCGCCCAAAAAAAGTAGCCGAAGGATTGTGCACCAGCTCCTTATTCAAATCGATCGACAAATCGAGAAAGTCCTGCGCAGGCGATGGAAAGCCGGCTTTTATTCCGCCATCGGCCAGGGGTACAGCCAAAACAGTAGCCACCGAGGCACGGTAAATATCTAAAACAACATCTGTATATAAAGCAGTCGTTCTCATCCTTCTTCCCCTTAATCAACTTCGCCTAACAATTGGCCAAACCAATAAACATTTAAGCTATTATTTTTAGCTACAACAATGCAAAGCTACAAAATTGAAAGAGAAAAAATGATGAAAACGATCAGTTTATGCTAATATTTTTAGTAGTAAAAATTTATATTATTCTCTTATTGGAAGAAAGACATTACGGCTTCGGGATTGCTGATATCGACACTGGCTTCGAGAACAGCCAAGGGAGTACCTTCAATAACAATTACTTTAAAAGCGTAAGGCCCTGTTGGTGCTTCGGTGTTATTTACTCCATTATCGACCCAACGTAAAATAATTTCGATACTGCCTACAAAAGCGTTAAAATCCATGTACTCGGTATAAGTGTTGTTTAACCAAGTGTAAGGCAATTGATTAAAGTGCTGATCGTCGGCTCCTTCGTTTTGTAGAACGTAAACCAATACTGCTCCGTTTTCGTACACATAATCGGTAATTTCGGGAACATCGAGAACGGTAGAATAACCATCGATGTTGCCAAACCACGACGAAGCATCAACATCATAAATTACCGCACCAACATTGGCAATTCCATCACGACCATCGCGACCATCGAGGCCGTCAATTCCGTCGCGACCATCTTTGCCATCGAGGCCGTCGAACCCACGCGGGCCAACACATGACGAAAACACGAGCAAAGCAGCAAAAACTGCCAAAAATGTTTTAGTAAATTGTTTACTTGTTTTTTCCGCACCTGCGGTACGAGTTAGGTTTTTCTGAAAATAAGTTCGTTTCATGGCTGAAAAGATTTAAAAAGTTAATAATGGTTTCTGCTTTCCAATAATCAGGCCAATATTTTTTATTTATTTTTGCGAAATGCTCAAAAAGGGAATCGCGAACAACATTTTTAAGCTTTATGTGATCAAAACAGCCAAGTGGTTTTCGTTAATAATGCCTATTGTGGTGCTGTTTTATCAGGATAACGGCTTATCGATGACCCAAATTTTTCTTTTAAAGTCGGTTTATTCGGTTGGCATGTTGGCGCTTGAAATACCATCGGGTTATTTTGGCGATGTTTGGGGACGCAAAAAAACGCTCATTACGGGTGCAATACTCTCTACTCTAGGTTTTTCGCTTTATTCGTTTTCGTTTGCTTTTTGGCAGTTTATGATTGCCGAGTTGATTTTGGGCATGGGGCAAAGCTTTATTTCGGGCTCCGACTCGGCCATGCTTTACGATACCTTAAAAAGCCAAAAGCGCGAAAAAAGCTACCTCAAATACGAAGGAAGGGTTACATCGGTTGGCAATTTTTCGGAAGCCATTGCCGGTATTTTGGGCGGATTGCTGGCTACGATCAGCTTACGAACGCCATTTTTCTTTCAGGTAGGCATTTCGGCAGCAGCAATTCCGGCCGCGCTAACGCTAATTGAGCCCCAATACAGTTTGCACAACCGCGTTGCTGGTATGAAAGACATTTTAAAAGTTGTAAAATATTCATTGGTCGATTTTAAACAACTGCGCTATTTCATTTTCTTTTCGTCGTTAATAGGCGCCGCAACACTTACCTATGCTTGGTTTATACAGCCCTACCTGATTGCCATCGATTTTCCGCTGCCATTATTCGGGGTAATTTGGACTTTGCTAAACCTAACTGTTGGCACATCGTCGATTTTTGCCTACAAAGTTGAACGCCGCTTTAGTCAAAAACAAGCAACAGGCTTTATTTATATTGCCATTTCGCTGGGTTTTATTGTTACAGCGGCCTTTGTTTCGCTTTGGGCAATACCTCTTTTGTTCATTTTTTATATTGTAAGGGGCATTGCCACTCCGGTGCTGAAAGATTACATCAACATGCTTATCGGATCGGAAGTGCGCGCCACGGTTTTGTCGTTGCGCAACATGTTTATTCGCATAATTTTTGCCATTATTGGCCCCTTATTGGGCTGGTTCAGCGATCATTATTCCATTAGAACGGGGCTAATGGTAGCCGGCATATTCTTCATAACAAGCGGAACAGTACTTTTCTATCTTAGTTATTTTTCGAAATCGATTACCAAACCATCGTAAGCAAACTCAACATTATTGGGCAGCAGCTTCGAAATTTCGCCGTACAAACCCATTTGATGGCTCACATGGGTTAAATATGCTTTTTGCGGCTCCAGCATTTCAATAAGTTCGAGAGCTGCATTAAGGTGCAAATGCGACAAATGTTCTTCTTGACGGAGGGCACCCAAAACCAATACTTTCAATCCCTTCAATTTTTCAAGCTCAGAATTTTCGATGGTTTTAATGTCGGTAAGGTAGGCAAAACCTCCAATACGAAAACCAAGCACCGGCAATTTATAGTGCATACCCCTAACCGGCAGAATTTGCGTTCCACCAATATCAAAAGGAGCATTTTCAATTTCGTGTAAATTCATTTGCGGTATGCCGGGGTACTTTTTACCGGCAAACACATACGAAAATATTTTCTTAACCGAAGCCTGTACGCGCTGCTCGGCATAAATATCGGTAGGGCGTTTTTGCACCCAGTTAAAAGCGCGAATATCGTCGAGGCCGGCAATATGGTCGTAATGTTCGTGAGTTAACAAAATCCCATCAATAGAATATACTTTAGCATTCAACATTTGCTGCCGAAAATCGGGGCCGGCATCAATCACCAATGTAATACCGTCAACCTCAACCAAAACCGACGAGCGCAAACGCTTATCGCGACTGTTGGCCGATTGGCATACCTCGCAACGGCAAGCCACAACCGGCACACCCTGCGATGTTCCCGTACCTAAAAAAGTAACTTTCAAAATGATTTGTTTTTAGTTCAGTTCCCAAAAATAATTTACAATTATGGGTATTCAATACTTATTCCTGTTAATTTTGCCACAAAATAATATTATGAGCGGAAAAATTTATTTGATACCCATTACATTGGGCGAAACCAACCCCTACAAAGTACTCCCTGCCGATATTTTACCTTTGGCCCAATCGATAAAATACTTTATTGTTGAAAACACCCGCACAGCACGCAGGTTTTTGAAAATACTCGACAAAGACATTGTTATTGACGAGCTTTCGTTTTTCGAAATCAATAAACGCACCCGCCATTCCGAGTTGGTAAAATATCTGCAACATGCTATCGACGGTAACGATATTGGAATTATGTCGGAAGCAGGTTGCCCTGGTGTTGCCGACCCCGGAGCCGATGCGGTAAAAGTAGCCCACGAAAAAGGCATCGATGTTGTTCCTTTAGTTGGTCCGTCGTCGATTTTGCTTTCGCTAATGGCATCGGGCATGAACGGACAGAGCTTTACTTTTGTAGGATACATCCCCATTAAGCAACCCTCGCGTTCAAAAACCATTCGCTACATGGAGCAACAAGCCTTAAAGCACGATCAAACCCAAATATTTATTGAAACACCTTACCGCAACAACGCCATTGTTGAAGAAATGCTGAACAGCCTCACCAACAACACACGGCTTTGTATTGCCTGCGATATTACGCTCGAAAGCGAATACATCAAAACAAAAACGGTAAAAGAATGGAAATCGACAACTTTGCCCGACCTGCACAAACGACCGGCAATTTTTCTTATTGGACGATAAATCAGAAAAGCTTGTCTTTTAGCTGATGCTGGTATTCCATTTCGAAGTTGGGGGTAAACACCCCTTTGCCCAAGTTTTGTTCAATTTGTTTTTTCGACCAAAAGCGGCCTTCTTCTACCTCTTCGGAATGCAGGTTGATGCCTTTGTAATCGTACGAAATGAATGAGTACACCAATTCTCGTTCTACCTCGCTTTCAAAAACATAGCTTCCGATTGGGCGCGCCGAAAAATCTTTCAAGCCAATTTCCTCGTAAGCTTCGCGTTGAAGGGCGGTTTTTACATCTTCGCCAAAAGCAATATGACCGCCAACAGCGGTATCCCACTTTCCGGGCTGTATCAACTTCGTTTCGGGCCTTTTTTGCAAAAACAGGTGCTTGCTGTGGTTCATCACATGAAGGTGAACAACAGGGTGCAAAATTCGCTCTCCGCCATGGCAAGCCGAACGCAAAGCCCTGCCTAAAACCTTGCCTTCTTCATCGACCACCGGCAACCACTCTTCGTCTTCGAAATGCTGAATAACTTGCTTCATCGATTTTCGGCGTTGATGAACCAATTCGTAAACAAAATATACCCCGAAAATAATGTAAAACAAACCACCGCTAATAAACGCCCACGCCTCCTTCGACATAAAAAAAGCCGAGTAAACAACCAAAAGTGTATGTACCGAAAAAATCCAGAACATGGCTTTAATGGTTTGTTTAAACTTACGTTGTACTTGGTCGTTAATTTCAATTCCTTTCATGTAACGCTGCGACATTCCGCCAACAATATCGATGCGCGTAAAAGCCGATATTGCTAGAATAACGCAAAGAATTGCCTCTACAACTGCAGGTTTTATTTTGAAAAAAATATCGTTGTGCAACAATAACGATACCCCGCCTAAAGCTACCAATAAAGCAGTATCGAGCAATACAAATTTATCGAAACGCTTTTCTTTAATGTATGTATAAATTAGCTCGGCCGAACCAACAGCCAGAGCAACAATTAATCCCACTTTTGTTCCCCAAATTTCGTCGGCAGCAATAAAAACGAACAAGGGGATAAAGCCCGGCAACAGTTTCTTCAACAAATCGGATCGTTTCATCTTCTACAATTAAATACTGTTTAACAATTTGGCCTCGTAATTGGGCAACAGCTGTTTAAAAAAACCAACAGCATCGTTCATATCAAGCTTGGTTTTACCACCGGCAGCATTGCAATGCCCTCCTCCATCGAAATGGTTACGGGCAAATTGATTCACCGAAAAACTTCCTTTCGACCGTAACGATAGTTTCACATGGTCATCTTTTTCCATAAACAAAACGCAAAAAACAATGCCTTTAACCATTAAGGGGTAGTTCACAAGTCCCTCGGTATCGCCGGGCTGAAAATTGAATTGTTTGAGTTCATCTTTAGTAAGACTGATATATGCTGTTCGGTACTCGTGCAAAACCACCATTTTCTCTTTTAAACTATGCCCGATCAAACGCCAGCGATCTTCGGAAAAGGTATGATACACGTTGGCGTTAATCGTATCCTTATCGACACCTTTTTCGAGTAAAGCAGCAATAATACTGTAAGTTTCGGGATCGGAAGCATTATAGCTGAAATTGCCGGTATCGGTCATCATTCCGGTAAAAATTGCTTCGGCAGCAGGTTGGTTAACAAACTTGAGCAGGCCGGCCCTTTCGGTCAAACGAAAAAGCAGTTCGCAGTTAGAACTCACTTGCGGGTACGAAATAACCAAGTTGCACTTTGCAACAGGCTCGGGGTGATGATCGATCATGATTGTTGTTCCTGCAAAAGCATTCAAAGCATCTGAAAGTCCCTCGCTCCGGTCAAAATCGTTAAAATCGACAACGATCATTACATCCGATTCGCGAAAAACCGACAAAGCCTTTTCGTTTTGCTTTTCAAAATCGATTACCTTATTGCTACCATTCAGCCATTGCAAAAAATCGGGGAAACTATTGGGCACCACCACATTGGCTTGCTTACCCATTTGCACCATAACGTGCCACAAACCTAAGGCTGAACCAATTGCATCGCCATCGGGATTAACATGCGGAACAATAACAATTTGGCGGCCATTATTTACAATACTTAAAAATTCTTCAACTTTATTTTCATCGATCAACTTATCCATCGTTTTATATTATTTATCTTGCAAAGATAAAAGAACCAAACTTAATCTTTGTTGTTTAATAAAAAACGTAAATATATGAAGTCGAACATTACTTTTACAATACTTAAGCCACACGCGGTTGCCAACAACAACCTGGGGCCAATATTAGAAATGATTAACCGCAACGGTTATCATTTTGTAGCCATGAAAATGATACAGTTAAACCGCGAAAAAGCTGCTGTTTTTTACGAAGAACACCGCGAAAAAGTTTTTTTCGATGAGTTGCTCGACTACATGACCTCGGGGCCAATTGTGGTGGCTGTAATCAAAAAAGACAATGCAGTGAAAGATTTCCGTGAGCTGATTGGCAGTACCGATCCAAGCAAAGCAAAACTGGGCACTATACGCCGCATGTTTGCCGAATCGAAAGAACACAATGCCATACATGGTTCCGACAGCGAAAAAAGTGCAAAACGAGAAATAGCTTTGTTCTTTACCGATGATGAGATTTTTATTTGATCAGATTTGAGCCCAACCTTGCCGGTACAAAGGCCTTACAGTTTGATCAACAAAGTGCGATGCATTGAATTTTTTCACTTCAACATCGGTTTTTTGCAAGCCGTTTTGAATGTAAAATTCTCCTCGGCGGGTAATTTCAAATTCTTCGTAATTATTGATATTTGTAAAACGCATTTGGCCACTGTCCCACAAGAGTTTTTTACCCAACGATTGCATTCTAACAGCCAAGGTGCCCACCAAAATTGTTTCGGTTAAAGCAGCCTGCGAATCGAAATTTGCTGAAGGCATTAAGCGATTCGAGCTTTGTTCTTTACAAGCCCTCACCCAGTCGTGCTCGTGGCCACCGTTTTCGGGGTCAACAATACGGTGAAGTTTTTTATCCACATTCACATTTACAATACTTCCATCGATAACAACCCTGTAATTTTTACCATTTGGTTCACACACAATAATTCCCTTAGTGCCAATAAACAACAAACCTCCGTTGTGCAAATCAAAATCGTTTAAAGCTACAACTTGTTCGGGGAAATGAGGGCGCAAACCACCATCGTACCAAAATAGTTTTAATGGAGGCATGGCCAGTTTGGGCAAATTATCTCTGCCTTCGAAGCTGTAAACCAGTTTTTGTGCCACCGGAGCCGATTGCAAGTTAACAGACGTTGAACTGGCTTCCACCTCGGTTGGTGCCGAAAGCTTAAGTGCCCTGAATACGGGTTCCAAAATTGAAGGGCCGTCGGCAGCCATTGCTCCATTTCCGAAGTTCCACCAAGCACGCCAACCATAAGGTGTGTAAGTTGAATGGTAGGGAATTTCGGGGGCAGGACCAATAAACAAATCCCAATCGAGATCTTTGGGTACACGCATTTTATCGGTAGGATAAGAAAGGCCTTGCTTCCATTTTGGGTTGGCCGACCAAGCATGCACTTCGCTTACCTCACCAATGGTTCCTGCCCAAATTATTTCGGCAAGCTCACGGGTATCATCGCTCGAAGCCACCGTGTTGCCCACTTGCGAAACCACATCGTAAACCCGTGCTGTTTCGGTCATGCGGCGCGCCTCAAAAACCGAATGGGCCATGGGAGCCTGAACAAAAACGTGCTTTTGCAATTGCATGGCAGCCATAGCAACTACCGAGTGGGTATGATCGGGCGTAGCAATCAACACTGCATCAATCCCTTTTTCTCTATCGAGCATTTCCCTGAAATCCTTATAAGGAGCAGCATTGCTCCAACGCCGAAAAGCCTTTTGGGCATAATCCCAATCAACATCGCACAATGCAACAACATTCTCTTGGCTAAGCTGCGACACGTTCAGAAAACCTATGCCCCCTACCCCAACCGCGGCAATATTCAGTTTATCGCTGGGTGCCGTGTGCCCCAAACCGGCTATAACCGACGATGGCACAATTGTTAAGGCAGCTCCGCTTAACAACGAGGTTTTCAGAAAATTACGACGCGAGGTTGAAGTATTTTGCACAGGCATAAAGCATTATTCTTTTAATTGAGTGAATAAAAGTAGATAAATATGAACAAACAACACCCGAGGCCATACCTTGTTTTGTGTATTTTTTGCAAATTTTTACACACTTTAAGTTTTTGTTTCTTAAGTATCGTTTTTTATGCCTCTTAAATCTGCGCCTTATTTTTCAGTTACATTTGCACACAATTTTTTATTAAACAACTAATTTATGTGGGCAATTTGGGGAATATTAGCTGCCGTTTTATTGGGCATTTACGACATATTCAAAAAAACTTCGCTGAACAACAATGCCGTTATTCCGGTATTATTGATATCAATTGCCAGCAGCAGCCTTTTTTTTAACATTCCACTTATAGCCGCTTCGTACTTTTTCCCCGAAACGCTACAAAACTTCAATTTATTTGTTCCTTCAATAACGGCAAAAGAACACTTACTAATTTTTATTAAGGCAGTAATTGTTTTATCGAGCTGGATTCTGGCTTTCTTCGCAGTAAAACATCTGCCACTCACCATAGTTACGCCAATAAGAGCAACGGCACCATTATGGACACTGTTGGGCGCCTTGATCATTTTTTCCGAAAAGCTGAATGCATTACAATGGCTGGGCTTGCTCATCACACTTACCTTTTTTTACCTGTTTTCGACAACCGGCAAACTCGAAGGCATCAATTTCAGAAAAAACAAATGGGTTTTTCTGATTATTGCAGCAACATTAATTGGTTCGGCAAGCAGTTTATACGACAAGTTTGTGGTAAAAGCTATCGATCGGCTGTCGGTTCAAACCTGGAGCGGCATCTATCAGCTTTTACTAATGTTGCCCATTTTTGCTTTTCTATGGTACCCAAACAGGGCCAAAAACACCCCTTTCAAATGGCGGATAAGCATTCCGTTTATCGGAATTTTCCTGTTTCTCACCGATTTCATTTATTTTTATGCCATTAGCTACCCCGACATGCTCATTTCGGTTTTGTCGGGCATACGTCGCAGCGGTGTTATTGTACCCTTTATTTTTGCTGCACTGTTTTTTAAAGAAAAAAACATAAAGAAAAAAAGCATTTACCTTACAGGAATTATAATTGGTGTGATGTTGATGGTTTTAGGCAGCAAATAGTCATTTTATTAACAAAGCAGTTTTTTTGTGAATAAGTTGAAGGCCATATTTTGCGCTGTTCATTTCGAAAGCCCTATTTTTGACAACGATGGAAACCATGCCCACATACATCGATTTGGTTTTACCTTTACCTGTAAACCAAAACTTTACCTACCACATACCCGATAAATATATTGGGAAAGTGCAAGTGGGGAGCAGGGTTGTTGTTCCATTTGGAAACCGTAAATTCTATACCGGGCTGATCAAAAACATTCACCACAACCAACCCGAATACGAAACCAAGCCAATAGAAATCCTACTCGATGAAGAACCGGTTGTAAACCCTTCGATGTTCAAACTTTGGGAGTGGATTGCCGGCTACTACCTCAGCAGCGAAGGTGAAGTGATGAAAGCTGCCCTTCCGTCGGCACTAAAGCTCGAAAGCCAAACCAACATTATGCCCGACACCGAATGGGAACAAACCGAAAAACTGAGCCCTACCGAAGAAACAGTTTTGCAATTCATCGTCGACCAGCAAAAATGCAGCATACAACAAATCAATTCGTTAACAAAAAAAGCCAACGCTTATCCTTACATCCAATCGTTGTTAAAAAAAGGGGCTGTAATTATTGAAGAAAAAATTACAGAACGCTATCGGCCAAAAACAATCACACATGTAAAAGTTAACAGCCGGCTTGCCAACGAAACACAAATGCAAGCAGCCTTCGACCAGCTTAAGAAAAGTGACAAACAAACCGAATTATTAATGTTGCTTCTCAACCAACTGCATTATTATTCGAACAAGCCCCTTGAGTCGGTTTCCAAAAAAGAACTGATGAACAAAGCCGGATGTACCGAAGCCGTGCTCAAATCGCTCGAGAAAAAAGACTTTATCGAAACAGTTGAACTAACAACCGACAGACTGCAAAACATCGAAGCATCGAAAAAAAACAACCCGCTGAATCAATATCAGGAAAAAGCGCTGAACGAGATTTACGCCCACTTCGAAAACAAAAACGTGGTATTACTTAATGGTGTAACTGCCAGCGGCAAAACCGAAATTTATTTACGCTTGGCACAAGAACAACTCAAAGCAGGCAAGCAAGTGTTGTATTTGTTGCCCGAAATTGCACTTACATCGCAAATAATTGAGCGCCTCACCAACATTTTGGGAAGTACTGCCGGTGTTTACCATTCGAAATTCAGCGATGCAGAACGGGTTGAAATATGGAACAAAGTTGCAGCCTTTTTGCCCGGCACAAATAACCAATATCAACTAATTTTAGGCGCACGGTCGGCACTTTTCCTCCCTTTTTCGAACCTGGGATTGATAATTGTTGACGAGGAACACGAAAGCAGTTTTAAACAATTCGACCCTGCACCGCGATACAATGCGCGCGATTGTGCCGTGGTACTTGCCGGTTTGCACAATGCCAAAGTATTAATGGGTACCGCAACCCCTTCGTTCGAAAGCTACCTGAATGCCTCAAGCGGAAAATACGGCTTGGTGAACCTGAGTAAACGCCACAACAATGTTTTGTTGCCCGAAATTGTTGTGGCCGACTTAAGCGATGCCCACAAACGCAAACTAATGAAATCGCATTTCACCCCTTTGCTGTTTACTGAAATGGAAATGGCACTGGCAGCAAACGAACAAATAATACTGTTTCAAAACCGAAGGGGCTTTTCACCATTTATTCAGTGCCGCAGCTGCGGGTACATTCCCAAATGCATGCATTGCGATGTTAGCCTTACCTACCATAAATATTTCAACAACCTGCAATGCCACTACTGTGGCTACACAACTCAGTTACCCGGCTCGTGCAGCCAATGCGGCTCTGCCGATGTGCAAACCAAGGGTTTCGGTACCGAAAAAGTCGAAGACGAATTGAAAATATTTTTCCCGGGGGTAAAAATTGGTCGTCTCGACTTTGATGCATCGCGCACTAAACAGGGCTTCCAGAAAGTAATTGGCGAATTCACCGAAGGGAAAACACGCATTTTAGTTGGCACACAAATGGTTACCAAAGGGCTCGATTTTGAAAACGTGAGCCTGGTGGGCATTCTTAATGCCGACAATTTAATGAACTACCCCGATTTTCGATCGTACGAAAAGGCCTACCAGCTAATGGCACAGGTGAGTGGCCGTGCCGGACGAAAAAGCAAACAAGGGAAAGTAATTATTCAAACCTCGCAACCTAACCACCCCGTAATTAAACATGTGATTGCCCACAATTACGACATTTTTTTTAATCAGTTCATTTCCGAACGAAAACTATTCAGGTATCCGCCTTGGTACAGGCTGATTTACCTTACCATAAAACACAAAAACAAAGAACGGGCACAAGCAGCAGCCGGGCAACTGGCCAAACAACTACGCACCCAACTTGGAGAGCGGGTTATGGGCCCCGAATTTCACCTTATTAGCAGGCTGCAACAATATTACCAACTTATGATAAGGATAAAACTAGAGAAAAACATTTCGCCACCAAAAGCAAAAACAACAATTATAAATGCTATTGAAACCATTAAAGCATTCGAAAACAACAGTTCGGTAATTGTTTCGATCGATGTTGATCCGTATTAGTAGCGCTAAACAACACAAAACAGAACAGTTTCGATATAAGCAAAAAAATTTGATGGCATTAAAGCTTAAAATACTATTTTTGGGATACAAAAAATACGACACATGGGTAAAGTCATAGCACTTGCAAATCAGAAAGGCGGAGTAGGCAAAACAACCACCGCTATAAATTTATCGGCCAGCTTAGCTGTTCTCGAAAAGAAAGTTTTATTGATCGATGCCGACCCGCAGGCCAATGCCACATCGGGTTTGGGTTTCGATTTAAAAACCATCGAAAACAGCATTTACGAATGCATTATTGACCGCATTGAGCCCGAAACAGCCATATTGAAAACCGAAATAGAAGGGCTCGACCTGATGCCTTCTCATATCGATTTGGTGGGTGCCGAAATTGAAATGTTAAACATGCCCGACAGGGAAAAAATACTCAAACAAGTAACCGATGAGCTTAAAAATCAATACGATTTCATACTGATCGATTGTTCACCATCGTTGGGATTAATTACCGTTAACGCACTTACCTGCGCCGATTCAATAATTATTCCTGTACAATGTGAATATTTTGCACTCGAAGGGCTTGGCAAACTGTTGAACACAGTTAAAATAATACAATCGCGCCTCAACCCCGACTTACAGATCGAAGGATTCCTGCTCACCATGTACGATTCGAGGCTCAACCTGTCGAACCAAGTTTACGAAGAAGTGAAGCGGCATTTCCAGGACATGGTTTTCGAAACAGTCATTCAACGAAACATCAAACTAAGCGAGGCTCCGAGCTACGGAAAACCCGCACTGCTATACGATGCCTCGTCGAAAGGAGCGGTTAACCACCTGAACCTGGCCAAGGAGCTGATCGAAAAAAACAGCATTAAAGAAGAAAATGTATAATTGAAACCACAAAGCACAAAATCAATATAATGGCAAAACGAAATGCATTAGGACGAGGCCTTGGCGCTCTGATTACCGAAGCTAACGAGGTAACACCAAAAGCCGCGGCTATCGACAATATCAATATATCGGAAATTGAAGCCAACCCCTGGCAACCACGTACCACTTTCGACAAGGAAGCACTTGAAGAACTTTCGAAATCGATTAAAGAAGTAGGTATTATTCAACCACTTACCCTGCGTAAAATTGGCGAAAACCGCTACCAGATAATTGCCGGCGAACGACGCTTTAGGGCATCGAAACTGGCCGGGCTCGACACTGTGCCTGCATACATTCGCGAATCGGACGACAACAGCATGCTCGAAATG
This sequence comes from Prolixibacteraceae bacterium, assembly GCA_016933815.1. Lineage (GTDB taxonomy): Bacteria > Bacteroidota > Bacteroidia > Bacteroidales > Prolixibacteraceae > Roseimarinus. The sequence continues at coordinate 12,885 of JAFGAF010000133.1, read as the reverse complement.
GCATTGGTTGAAAACATTCAGCGCGAAGACCTCGATGCCATTGAAATAGCATTGAGCTACCAACGAATGATTGACGAATGCAGCTACACACAAGAAACACTAAGCGAAAGGGTTGGAAAAAAACGCTCAACCGTTTCGAACTATATCAGATTGTTGAAACTGCCTGCGCTCATCCAAAAAGCCATACGCGAGAGGGAAATCAGCATGGGGCACGCCAGGGCGATCATCAACATCGATGACCCCGAAACCCAAATCATGCTTTACAAACAAATAATCACTTACGACTTTTCGGTGCGTAAAATCGAAGAAATTGTAAGGAAACTCAACAACGAAAATGCCGACAATAAACCCGAAAAGAAAACAACGGCACCCAAACATCCCGATGAATACAATAATCTTAAGGATCATTTGGCAAAATTCTTTTCGGCAAATGTCGATTTTAAAATCAACAATAAAGGTAAGGGGCGAATCGTTATCCCATTTGAGTCGAACACCGATCTCGAAAGGATTATTGGCATTCTCGACCATTTGAACAATTAGCAGTTTTTCAATTTTGAAAAAATTTACCGGGAACATATTATTTTTGTGCCTAGTATTGAACGGATTGATAGCATTTGCTCAACCAAGCGAAGCTATATTACCCGTCGATACCACACAAATTGTTGTTGAAGCCGATTCGCTTGAACAAACAAAACGTATCCATTTGCCGCGCAAAGCAACCATGTATTCGGCTGTTTTGCCCGGATTGGGACAAGTTTACAACCATCAGGCATGGAAAGTTCCCTTCGTTTATGGTGGCTTTGTTGCACTTGGCTTAACCATAAAATGGAACCAAGATCGGTACGTGGGCTACAAACGTTCATACATCGAACTCAACGACAAAAACCCCGAAACACGCTATTACGAAAATTACATCGACCTAAGCAGTTATACTATTAACGAGAATTCAGTATCGTCTGACCTCAATAGCCGTTTTATGGGAGGCATCAATTTATACAGCCGCCAACGCAATATTTTTATTATTGCAACAGCTGCCTTTTACTTGCTTAACGTGCTCGATGCCAACGTAAACGCACATTTTATCGATTTCGACATTTCGGAAGACCTTAGCCTCAACTTAATGCAAATGGAAAGCAACCCGCTTAACCCCAAGCCCGCCTTTGGAGCAACTTTGTCGTACAATTTTTAATTTTTTTATATGAACAAGAACATTTTCAGCAACTTTTCAATACTATCATTATTCATTATTATCAGCATTACAACATTGGCCAATCAATTGCCCGAAAAAGCAAAGCCCATGCAGCGGATCGAAATTACCCGAATCGACACAGCGGGAATTGTTGATTCTAACATGGCTTATCCCGATGAATTCATCGACTTTATTATGGCCGAAAAAATGGACAGCATGATGAGCAACTGGTACATTCGGCAAGCTTATAACATCGATGAAAATGTTTACCCCGATTCGGCAAGTGAAAACATCCCCAAATTCAGCAACATTGACAACATTGAAACTTCGGCGCTCAATTTACCCGACTCGGTTTTAATTGAGAGGCTTTCGGCCATACAAACCCCCATCGATTTATCGTTCAACAGTACAGTAAAAAATGTAATTGCCTTGTACACAGGCCGCCGTAAAGAGCAAGTTGAAATTATGCTCGGCTTGGCCAATTATTATTTCCCTATGCTTGAAGAGATTCTCGATAAATACAATATGCCCATCGAACTCAAATACATGGCCATTATTGAATCGGCATTAAATGCAACAGCCCTGTCGAGGGCCGGAGCATGCGGGTTATGGCAATTTATGTACGGAACGGGAAAAATGTACGGTCTCGAAATCAATTCGTTTGTTGACGAAAGGCGCGACCCGGTAAAAAGCACCGATGCTGCAGCACGCTACCTCAACGATTTGTACAAAATTTATAACGACTGGCACCTTGTTATTGCTGCCTATAACTGTGGGCCAGGCAACGTAAACAAAGCAATTCGCCGTTCGGGCGGTGCGCGCGATTATTGGACAATATATTACAGATTGCCCCGCGAAACACGTGGATATGTGCCGGCTTTTATTGCAGCAACGTACACATTCAACTACTATAAGCAACACAACATTGCACCACGTACCTCGCGGCTAAACATCATTACCGACACATTAATGGTTAGCGACTACCTGCATTTTGAACAACTTGCTGAAAACCTCGATATTGAAATTGAATTGCTGCGTGAATTAAACCCTGCCTACCGCCGCGATATTATACCGGCAACCAACGAAAAACCATATGCTTTGCGCCTGCCTTACGATAAAGTAAACAGCTTTATCGACTTCGAAACACAAATTTTTGCCTACGAGCGTGAAAAATATTTTCCAAATAACCAGATAAAAAACCCTAGCCAAACCGCTTACCAATATGTACCGGTAAACGAAAAGGGAAAAGCACAAATATATTATACAGTGAAAAGCGGCGACAATATCGGTTTTATTTCGGAATGGTTTAAAGTACGTGCTGCCGATATCAGGTACTGGAACAACATTAGGGGAAACATGATACGTGTTGGACAAAAGCTGCTCATTTATGTACCCGAAAACAAAGCTGCACATTATCAACAATTTAACAAAATGAGTTTTGCCGAGAGACAAGCAGCAAGCGGAAACACTACTGTAGCACAAAACACTACTAAAACCGCTACACCAATCGACCCAAATTACGAATACTACACCGTAAAAAGTGGCGACAATTTATGGAGCATCGCCCAACTTTATCCGGGCATTTCGGCCAACGACTTAATGCAACTGAACAACATTTCGAATACTCGTTCACTCGATATCGGGCAAAAAATAAAAATAAGGAAGAAATAAGACAAAGCATATCACAATTGGAAAACTTTCATAAAAAACATCAAAAAGGTTAAGTATTTACTACAACATAATTGATAAAATAATATTCACAATTATGATTCAAAACCTTGTTAATCATTGCGTATTTTTCATATATTAGCAATCGTTTATTTTTTTTCAGATAAACAAGATTAATTGTTAGTTACAAAAAACAACTATAAATTTTTGGATAATTAATACGATACAGATTTCTGTAAAAACAACCAATTAAAAAAAAATGAAGCAAATCCTATTTATAAGCCTATTCATTTTCACAATTAGTTTCGTAAAAGCCCAATCCCAACAAGCTAACGGTACAGTAATATCGGCAGAAGATGGACAAGCAATAATTGGTGCCTCGGTTATTGTAAAAGATGCAACAAATATTGGAACAGTAACCGATATTGATGGAAATTTCAATATTATAGTTCCCGAACAGCACAATACATTAGTTGTATCGTTCATTGGGATGCAGGCAAAAGAAATTCGTATTGGTACCAACCTAAAAATAGAACTCAATTCAGCCGATCAACAAATTGGAGAGATTGTCATTACAGGAATGCAACGAATAGACAAACGCCTTTTCACAGGAGCCACAACCAATATTGATGCCGAAAAAACAGCCCTCAACGGCATAGCCGATATAAGCCGCCGACTTGAGGGGCGTGCAGCAGGGGTTTCAGTACAAAACATTTCAGGCACATTTGGTTCGGCTCCCAAAATTCGAATTAGGGGAGCCACATCGATTTATGGTAATTCTAAACCTCTTTGGGTAATCGATGGGGTTGTAATGGAAGATGCTATTGATATTTCAAGTGACGATTTAGCTTCGGGAAATGCCGAAACACTCATTGCATCGTCGATTGCCGGACTAAATGCGAACGACATAGAAAGTTTCCAGATATTGAAAGACGGATCGGCCACATCAATTTATGGAGCCCGTGCTATGGCAGGTGTTATTGTTGTAACAACAAAGCGAGGTCGATCGGGGGTTAATCGTATTGATTATTCAAGCGAATACACATCGAGACTAAAGCCTTCGTACTCAAATTTCAATATCACCAATTCGCAAGAACAAATGGGAATTTATAAAGAAATGGAAGCCAAAGGCTGGCTTGAATTTACTTCGCTTACCAATGCATCAAATAGTGGTGTTTATGGCAAAATGTACGAACTAATTAACCAGTACAATAATGATGGCACCTATGGCCTCGAACACACCCAAAATGCGATGAACGCTTACCTTCGGGAAGCCGAATTCAGGAACACCAATTGGTTCGATCAGCTTTTCAGTAATTCAATTATGCAAAATCACACAGTAAGTATCACATCGGGTACAGACAAGGCTCGTTTTTACAATTCTGTATCATTAATGCAAGATCCCGGATGGACACTCTCAAGTTCGGTGCAACGTTATACTGCTAACACAAATGCATCGTTCAATATATTAAAAAACCTTACAATAAATGTGCTTTCAAGCGGCTCATATCGCAAACAAAAAGCCCCTGGCACAATGCGGCAAGAAACAGACGTTGTATCGGGCGAAGTAAAACGCAACTTCGACATAAACCCCTACAGTTATGCATTGAACACATCGCGCACACTCGATCCACATGAATTTTACAGAAGAAACTATGCACCTTTTAATATTTTTCACGAACTTGAAAACAACTATATCGACCTTAATGTAACCGATGTAAAGTTTCAAGCCGATCTTAATTGGAAAATAGTTAGTGGACTTGAAATCAATTTTCTTGGTGCATTTAAATACCAAGGTTCCGATCAGGGGCATAACATAAAAGACCACTCAAATCAAGCAGAAGCATACCGGGCAGGTATTTTACCTTTCGAAGATGCAACAATTCGCGATTTAAACCCGCTACTTTATACAAACCCGGATGAAACAAGTGCCCTGCCCCAAACAATTTTACCCGAAGGCGGAATTTATACAAGTACTAAATATTCAATGCAAGGTATAGATTTTAGGATCACATCGACATACAACAAAATTCTTAACAACATAAATATCTTCAACCTTTTTGGAGGAGCCGAAAGCAGCTCAATTGACCGAAACAAAACTTGGTTCAGAGGTTGGGGCTACCAATACGAAAATGGAGGCATTCCATTTTACGATTACAATGTTTTTAAACAAGGCAAAGAAGAAAACTCTGATTATTACGGCAACCAGTGGACATATTCAAGGAACCTGGCATTCTTTGCTTCGGCAACATACTCGTATAAAGGGCTTTACATCATTAATGCTACTGGCCGTTACGAAGGTTCAAACAGACTTGGTCGTTCGAGAGCTGCCAGATGGCTTCCTACCTGGAATATTTCAGGGGCATGGAATACCCACGAAGAAAGCTGGTTTAACGATATTTTTAGTGAGGTGTTCTCAAATGCTACATTTAAAGCCTCGTATTCGTTAACAGCCGACCGAGGACCCGAGTTTGTATCTAATTCAAAAGCAATAATCAAAAGCAATAACCCTTGGCGTCCAACGGCAAATGTTGCTGAATCAGCTTTATACATTGCCGAACTCGAAAACAGCGAACTCACTTATGAAAAGAAACACGAACTAAACTTTGGTACTGATATTGGATTTATCAAAAATAGAATTAATGTACTAATTGACGTATATTTCAGGCAAAACTTCGATTTAATAGGGTTAATTTACACACAAGGTGTTGGTGGCGAGATAGCAAAATATGCTAATGCTGCATCAATGCAATCGAAAGGCTTCGAACTTTCTTTAAACACAGTTAACCTCGACTCAAAAAAATTTAAATGGAATAGCGACTTTGTTTTTTCTAATGCAACAAATAAAATCACCAACCTCGAGTCAAGATCAAACGTAATTACATTAATATCGGGATCAGGCTATGCCCGCGAAGATTATCCGGTTCGTTCGCTTTTCTCCATTCCATTTCAGGGTTTAAATAACGAAGGTCTTCCTACTTTTACCAACCAAGACGGTGTAAAAACAATAAGCGACATTTACTTTCAAGAATATGAAAAACTTGATTTTCTGATATACGAAGGCCCTTCAGATCCTACAATTACTGGTGGCTTAGGCAATTCCTTCTCGTGGAACAATTTTAAATTAAACATTTTCATGACCTACTCGTTTGGAAATGTTGTAAGACTTGATCCGGCTTTCAGAGCATCTTATTCTGATTTAAGCGCAATGCCCAAGGAATTCAAAAACAGATGGGTTATACCTGGCGAAGAAGAAATTACCGATATTCCGGTTATTGCAAGTAAACGACAAGTGCAACATTACAATCAACTTTCGTACGCATACAATGCCTATAATTATTCAAATGCAAGAATTGCTAAAGGTGATTTTATACGTATGAAAGAAATTTCGTTAGCATATAATCTTCCGCAGAAAATAATTGAAAATACACAAATAAAAAATGTATCGTTGCGTTTTCAAGCAACAAACTTATTTCTCATCTATTCCGATAAAAAATTGAACGGACAAGATCCTGAGTTTTTCAATAGTGGAGGTGTAGCTGTACCATTACCAAAACAATTTACAATGAGCCTTAACGTAAGCTTATAACAATAAATAATTCAATAATGAAACGAGCCACAAAATACAACACCCACATAATAAGCATTGCAATTATTATGCTAACATCGTGCAATAGTTTTCTTGATACTTTGCCCGACAACCGCACACTACCTGATACACAAAAGAAAATTGAACAATTATTGGTATCGGCCTATCCAACAGCTAACGTATCGTTAATAACCGAACTAAGCTCAGATAATTTTGTCGACAACAATTCACCCGAAGTAAATGTAAATAACAAAATTGAAAGCTATGAACGTATACATGACGAAATTTTCGCATGGAAACCTATAGTATCATCGTCAGACAACGATAGTCCTTTTCATATTTGGGAAGACTATTACAAAGCAATCGCCACGGCGAACCATGCTTTACAGGCCATTAACGAACTCGAGAACGAATCACCCGAAATTGATCTTTCAGCTCACAAAGCAGAAGCTCTAATGTGCAGAGCATATTGTCATTTTGTACTAGTTAATATTTTTTCGCAAGCATATAAAAACAACACCGAAAGTCAAAAAGATTTAGGCATTCCTTATGTTACCGAACCCGAAACGAAAGTATTTGTCGATTACGAACGCAACAACGTTACCGATGTTTACGAAAAAATTGCTGCCGATATTGAAGCTTCGATTGATTTAATAAGCGACAAATACTATAAGGTACCAAGGTACCGATTTAATAATCAAGCAGCACATGCCTTTGCAGCACGTTTTTATCTTTATAAACGCGATTACGAAAAAGTTGTGCTCCATGCCAACAAAGTTTTAGGTAATAATCCAATTTCGATATTGCGTAACTGGTCGCCAATTTACAACAATTCCGATGAAGAAGCATATGCATATATCAATTCAAACGAGCCGGCCAACCTGCTAATACTCCCGACACATTCAGTTTTTTTTAGGATATTTATGGGAACAAGATACGCTTTCAATGGTAGTGCATTAAACTTCATTAGAAGTGGCGGGCCTACTTGGAACGGATGGCCACCCAATTTTTCGGGTGGTTGGTGGTGGACCTACGAATTGGAATACGGTGTTTTTTGCTCAAAAGTGAGTGAGATGTTTGAATACACCGACAAAATTGCAGGTATTGGTTACACACATGTTGTACGAACCGAATTTACAAGCGATGAAACTATACTATGCCGTGCCGAAGCTCTTTTATTTTTGGGTAGAAAAGATGAAGCAATTGCAGACTTAAACACATGGTGTATCACTCATCAAATTAGCAATGAGCTTACCGAAGATCAAATTAGAAACTTTTATACACCCGATAAAAAACACATAGTAAAACCTCTAAACTCCGAAAAAATGAGCAACTCGTTTATTGTAAGTTCCGATATTGAACCAATTATGCAATGCATATTACATTTCAGGCGCATCGAAACAATTTTTGAAGGCTTACGTTGGTTCGATATTAAACGTTATGGGATTGAAATAGAGCACCATATAGGCAGCAATACAATTGAAACATTAGAATGGAACGATAACCGCAGGGCAATTCAAATTCCACAGGACGTTGTCGCTGCCGGAATTGAACCAAACCCAACAAAAGCTCCTGCACAAAACAATTTGAACATTAAACCTGTTGAACGTTAAAATATTATCGTATGAAACCTATACTTACAATTCAAATATTGTTAATCTTCATTTTATTCGGCTGTGTAAATAATGATGAGTTCACCGAATCAATATTTATTGATACAGAAGAATTAAATACCGATTCTCCGACCTACGAATTCGATATTTGGCTTAACAATAATTTTCTAAAACCCTACAACCTTTCGTTTAAATATAAAATGGAAGATGTAGGCTCCGACATGTATTATAACTTAGTACCATCATCAATCGAAAAATCGAAACAACTAGCTCAACTAACAAAATTCCTTTGGTTTGACGTATATGCAAAAATGGTTGATGAAGAATTTCTAAAAAAATATGGTCCCCGAATAATTCACCTTATTGGCTCGCCTGCATATAGCCCTAATTCTGGTACCATGAAACTTGGGACAGCCGAAGGGGGAATAAAAATTACTCTTTTTAATTGCAACAGTCTTGATTATTCAAATATAAGCATGCTCAACGAATACTTTTTTAAAACAATGCACCACGAGTTCGCACACATTTTGCATCAAACAAAAATGTATCCTAAAGAATATGAACAGATATCGGCAGGCGATTATTCTCCTATGGGGTGGCAGTATATTTCATCAAACGATGCTGCACGTTTAGGTTTTGTTTCAAGCTACTCGGCAAGTGAAGCACAAGAAGATTTTGTTGAAATGATTGCCAACTATTTGGTAAAAAACGATTCAGACTGGAACAACATATTAGACTCAGCAGGTGATGAAGGTCGAGAGAAAATTACAAAAAAACTCGAAATATGCTCTTCTTGGATGAACGAAAAATGGGGCATCGACATTCAGCAAATGAGAAATGAAATAAACAAAAGACAGCTTCAAATCAACAAAGATTTTTTTGACCCAAACCTTTAATATTTTAAATATGAAACATTTACCTATTATACTTTTCTTGATAGCCCTTGTTTTATTTTTATCGTCGTGCAATCGCGAACAGGAAAGCTTATTTGAACAACCCGCTGCAATTAGGTTAAACGAAGCCATTTACAATACCGACAGCATTTTAGTTAGTGCCACAAACGGTTGGATTATGCATTATTTTGCTACAAACGAAAGCCCGGGTTACCCTATACTTACAAAATTTGAAAAGACCGGAGAAGTGCTTGCCGCTGCAAAAAATAAATTTTCAAGAAATAAATATGCTGAATCGAAAAGCTTATTTGAGATCATTGGAGATAATGGCCCGGTACTTAGTTTCAACTCCTACAATAATATAATCCATGCTTTTTCAAATCCTGAGAACCCGGCAGGGCATGGTCAAGGAGGCGATTACGAATTCATCATAAACAACATTTCCGACTCATTAATCAAAATGAGCGGCAAAAAAACCAAAACTTCAATTGAATTATATAAAGCACCTGAAAACATCAACTGGTCAAATCTTTTTGAACAACTTGACAACATGAACAATAAAATTATTGGAGATGATGTTGTATATTTGATTTCGGGAAACGATACAACTATTTTAAGTGGAACCAATTCATTTGTATTTGAAATTGAAGAAAGCCAAAGCAAACAAATATCATATCTCCCTTTTATAATCACTTTAAACGGAATTAAACTTTATGAACCTTTCGAGACCAAAAGAAAAACCTATGTTCAACATTTCACATTATCAGCCGAAGGCGATAAACTAATTGCCGAATCCGACAACCAAACATATATTACCGGATCCAATGTTGTTGATTTTCTAATAAGCAGCAACCAACTGTATGAATTTAACTTAACCCAAACGAGTGAGCACTTTTTATCGCCCGCCAATTTAATATATGAACAACTTCATTCACGCTATTCTGGCAACCGCGATGTTGATTATTTAGCAATAGGTTATCACAATGGCTTTGGTTTTGGTTTCTCAATTTCAACGAAACCAACATTAACAATTGCCCGATATCAATTATATTTGCTAAAACAAAATAATCAATCAATAAAAATAAATCGTGAACCTAAGGTTTTCGATCAAAATGGCGAAATATTTTACAACAACAATACAGCTATTGAAGATTTTTGGAAAACATTGCCAGGCACCTATGAATTAAAAACAACATTATCGAAGAACAGTGTTACTTTTATTGATATTGAAAACGAATTGAGATATTTTACTGCGAACAAAAAAACAATAGAATAAAGGAAAAAAAATAAGTCATTTATTAAATTTACTTGCTAACTAAAAATAAGAACCCTATGAATCAAATAATTCAAAAAGTCAGAACAATATTAGTTTCATTTTCATTAGTGCTATTTTTTGTACCAAATATGGCTCAAGTACCACAAAGCCAATACTTCAAGAATGGACAAACGAGCCTATTAATAAAGAAGCAAATTAGCCAACGGCAAAAAAACACAGCAACCGATACCGTTGAAATAAAACGTGTACATCGGAAAACAATGCAAAAAAAGAAAGCAAAACAAACAAGAATTAACAATCAGTTTAATTCTTATTCTGCACCAGTAAAATCAGGCAATAATAGTTTAAATGTCCCTACCTTGTTAACAGGCGAATTCCAATGTAAAGGAGTATCTTATTTTGGTGGAATTATTAAGGGTACAACTACAATTACAGCCGACAAAATTGATAAAAATAAAATTTGGATTGACAATCTCATCCCCGGGAACAGCAACCAATCGGTTTATGCAATTGTTGAAAGCGATGAAAAAACGTTAACGATTCCACAAGGTCAAATTATCTACAAAGATGAGTACGACGAAGCTCAGTTAAAAATACATAATTCAACAAGCCCTATTTCGGGAACATTTAACATAACCACGGGCACACTCGAAATAAACAGTAACTTATGGGGCTCGCATAATGGCACAAGTTGGTTTGAAGTTTTTAGTGGTGCTGTGACCTATACAAGGTTCGATATGCTTCCTCCCGAAGCATCATACAAACAACCTCAGGGAGGACTATTTCTGGGACTTATACCAAACACATGGGATAGCTATATGTTGAGTTGTATTATTGCATCGCCTTATGTTACCTGGAACTGGGGAAACAATAATATTTCAGACAATACTACTTATACATGGTCATACACCGACATGCTTTCTGAAAAGAACTATTCTCAAAAAGCCGATAGCTTACTTATGATTGTTGAAGAAAGTTTTTACACAACACCATTACTCAAAGCTACCGACAAAAACAATCGATCGAGTACTTTCAAACTGGGTTCTAATTTCGAAAACACTGAATATGAAAGCTATACTGTAGCAGGAGGTAATGCAACATGGCTTGGTCTCGATGAAAATTGTGATTACAGTGTTGCAAATCTCGACAATGGCTTCGACTACCTAGTCGCTGGTACTGATGCATATTATTTTGGAACTGGAGCATCGTCTTTTGCCGAAAACGATTATAAATCGTTACTGGTTTATTATGAACAACCGCAAACTAAATTGTATTTTACCGGTGTTAACGTATATCTATATGTTTTTGAAGCTCCTGAAAACACAGTATTTACTATGAATATTTTTAAACCTGAAAAAGATGAAGAAGGATTCACTATTAGAGGCGAAAGCATTGCTAAGGCAACTATTACTGCAAAAGATGTAACAACGATTAAATATAATAATGAAGTACTTGGTTATACAATGCAATTTTCCGATTTTCAATATGAAGATATTGATGGTTTTATTGTTAGCCTCGATCATATCGAAACAGATAATGACTTCTATCTTGAACTTTCGGGTTTTGATGCCGATGGGGTAAAAATGGCTGTGGCTTCTGAAATATTTGGACCAGCCGATGGACAAAGCCGCTCATTCTTTTCTATCGATGGTGATGAATCGATTTATTTTTGGGAAGATCATAATCAAACAATGTATTTTAACCTCCAAAATGCAACCTATTCATACATTTCGTTTAGCGAAACAATGATATACGATAACAGGTCGGGTGGAACATATACTTTTAATGCTTACCCTTATTTCGACAATATTGAACTTGCCCAACAAGACATCCCTGACTGGCTCAGTGTTGAAATTATTGACGAAGAATATTCTGACAACAATTGGAAAGCTCAAATTGAAGTAACCATCGATCCCTTATCGGAAAATGAAGAGCCTCGATATTACGACTTATTTTTCAACACAACAGCTGCAACTAATTCAATTCTTATTAATCAAGGCGGAGAAGTATCTAACCCAGAACAAAAGATTAAAGACAAAATATATGCATACAAAAACAACGATGGTCATATCGTTTTTTATCCTGAAAATTTTACTAGTATGAAAATATATAACCTATCGGGAGAAATTATTGGAAAATATTCACTATCCAATAATGGCAATATTTTTCTTTCAAATACATCAATCCCCAAGGGGATCCACATTATTTCCTTATTTGGTTCAGGCATTAGCGAAAGTATTAAAATAAAAAATGATTAGTGAAAATTTTTGATAATTCCTATTCATACCAAAGAGAGGCTGCCCGTTAAAAAGCAGCCTCTCTTCGTTTTGTGAAAATTTTAGCTTACGAATATTTGCTATTCTATCATCAAAAGGAATTCGTCTTCCGAAATAATTGGTATCCCAAGTTTTTTTACTTTCTCGAGTTTCGAAGGTCCAATATTTTCTCCGGCCATTAGGTAGCTGGTATTTTTCGATATGGAACCTACGTTTTTACCGCCATGTTGCTCAATAAGCTTTTTTAACTCCTCGCGCGAATGCTTCTCAAAGGTTCCCGATATAATTATCGAAAGTCCTTCGAGCTTGTTAGTGGTACCACTAAGTTCGTCATCGCTCAGCTCAAAACGCAATCCGGCTTGACGCAAATCGTATATTAAT
>JAFGAF010000132.1 GCA_016933815.1 Prolixibacteraceae bacterium | reverse complement strand
TTCACAAAAGCCGAAGCACCTTCGGTTAATACCAACAACGAATTTATGACCTACCTGGCCAGCACCGGTATGGTTATCGTAATTGCCGATTACATTGGTTTCGGAGCATCAAGTGCCGAATTTCACCCTTATTTGCACAAACAATATACAGTGAATGCAGTACTCGATATGATTCGTGCTTCGATTGAATTTGTGAAAATTGAAAAACCCTGCAAAATTAACGACCAGCTGTTTATGTTTGGCTACTCGCAAGGTGGCGGCGCAACAATTGCAGCTATGGAAGCCATTGAAAACAATGCAGCAAACAGCGACCTTGCTGTTACTGCTGGCTCGGCGGGTAGCGGAGCTTACGACATGGAAGGTTTCCGAAGCTGGGTGCTTCAGCAACAACGCTACACCAAACCATCATACATAGCCTACATGCTCGAATCGTTCTCAAAGTATTCAAACATGAATATGGATTACTCGTTAATTTTCAATACTGAATATGCTGAAAAAATCCCGGGCTTAATAAATGGCCAACGATCCGATAATGAAGTTAACGACGAAATCGGATCAGAATATGTACAAGGTCTGTTTAATGCCGATTTCATTAATAACGAGACCTACTTAAACGACGAAGCTTACCAGCCAATTCGTGCTGCTTTTGCCCAAAACAAAGTGAATGCATGGGCAACAAATACACCTTTAAAGCTTTTTTACGGAACTACCGACGAATGGGTGCCGGGCGATCAAACCATGGAATTGCTTAAAGAATTCCGCAACTTGGGAGTAGGTTCAAACGTTGAAATGAAACCACTAAACGGCATGGACCACATTTATGCATTCCCACAGACCTTATTCGACACAATGACCTGGTTTTTGTCGTTAATTGAAGATTAAAACTTCGTTCTAGAACTAAAATATTTACAGCCACAATACATGTTGCGCACAAACAACATGAACTGTGGCTGTTCTTTTTGTAAAATTATCGAGCTTAATTATTAACTTTGGCCGTTCAAATTTTATGCGTACCATGAACCAGGAATTATCAATTTACAACACATTAAGTCGAAAAAAAGAAGTATTTAAGCCAATAACAGCCGGTTTTGCCGGTATGTATGTATGTGGCCCCACTGTTTATGGTCACGCACATTTAGGCCACTCGCGCCCGGCAATAACATTCGATTTGGTATATCGCTACCTGATGCACATTGGCTACAAAGTTCGCTATGTACGTAATATAACCGATGTAGGCCATTTGGTTGCCGATGCCGACCAAGGCGAAGACAAAATCGCTCAACGTGCAAAAATTGAACAAGTTGAGCCCATGGAAGTGGTTCAAACCTACACCAACAGTTACCGTCGCAACATGGCTCAGCTTAACGTGTTGCCCCCCAGCATCGAACCAACGGCAACAGGCCATATTATTGAACAAATCGAAATGGTAAAAACCATTTTAGACAAAGGTTTTGCTTACGAGGTGAATGGATCGGTTTATTTCGATGTTGAGAAATATGCCCAAAGCAACAATTACGGCAAACTATCGGGTCGTAAGCTCGATGATTTGATATCGAACACCCGCGACCTTGATGGACAGGATGAAAAACGCTCGTCAGTTGATTTTGCAATTTGGAAAAAGGCAAACCCCGAACACATTATGCGCTGGCCTTCGCCCTGGAGCGATGGTTTTCCGGGTTGGCACACCGAATGTGTAGCCATGAGCACCAAATACCTTGGCAAACAGTTCGATATACATGGTGGAGGAATGGATTTGCTTTTCCCGCATCACGAGGCCGAAGTTGCTCAAAGTTGTGCCGCACTTGGCCACGATAGCGTTAACTACTGGATGCACAACAACATGATTACCATTAACGGACAAAAGATGGGTAAATCGTTGGGGAATTTTATTACCCTCGATCAATTCTTTAGCGGATCCCACCCAATGCTTGAAAAAGCCTACTCGCCAATGACCATCCGTTTCTTTATTTTGCAAGCTCACTACCGCAGCACGCTCGATTTTTCGAACGAAGCTTTACAGGCTGCCGAAAAAGGCCTTGAGCGCTTACTCAAAGCTACCGCAAGCATCGACAAAATTGAACCATCGGAACAATCGACAATTAATTTTGCTGATCTCGAAAAAGCTTGCTACGATGCCATGAACGACGACTTTAACAGCCCCATTGCCATTGCAAATCTTTTCGACGGAGTACGAATCATCAACTCTCTGCTCGATGGCAAGGAACAAATTAGCTCCGCCGATCTCGAACAGCTTAAAAGTTTCTTTAACAGTTTTGTTTTCGATATTTTAGGTTTGAAAGTCGA
>JAFGAF010000131.1 GCA_016933815.1 Prolixibacteraceae bacterium | reverse complement strand
GTTTTTAACTATGCGCTAGTGGCAAAAAGTATTGCGCAAAGTAAGCAATTCGACATTATTCACGCTCACGATTGGTTAACCTACCCGGCGGCGATAGCAGCAAAACAAATATCAAAAAAACCTTTGGTAGTTCATGTGCATGCAACCGAGTACGATCGGGGAGGGGGTTACATTAATCCGAAAGTTTACAGCATTGAACGCCAGGGAATGGATGAGGCGGATCATATTGTAGCTGTTAGTAATTTTACGAAGCAAATTGTAGTAAGCAAGTATGATATCAATCCCAAAAAAATAAGTGTTGTTCATAATGGTGTTGAACCGCTTTGCGACTATTTCAAGTTAAATGTTTCGAAACATTTAGTCGATGATAAAATTGTTACCTTTTTTGGGCGAATAACTGCTCAAAAAGGACCCGATTATTTTATTGAAGCGGCATACCGAGTGTTGCAGCATGTGTCGAATGTTCGGTTTGTAATGGCAGGAAAAGGAGACATGCGTACTGCGATGCTTGAAAAAGTAAGGGCATTGGGTATTGCTCATCGCTTTGTTTTTCCGGGTTTTTTGCACGAAATAGAAAAGCATTTTTTGCTTAGTGCCAGCGATGTTTATGTGATGCCATCGGTGTCGGAACCCTTTGGTATTGTAGCGCTTGAAGCCATGCAATATGCACTGCCTGTAATTGTGTCGAATCAATCGGGGGTTGCCGAAATTGTGAATCATGCAACTAAAGTCGATTATTTCAATATTGATGCACTTGCCAAAGCCATTCTCAAATTTATTTGTGATCCTGAATTGTCCATCAACAACGGAAAGGAAGCTCAGCGTGAAGCCCAAAAACATGGTTGGGACAAATCAGCTTCTTTATTGCGAGAAGTTTATGTGAATGTGAATAAAAGATAAAATTTTAATGGCCATGTTGCTATTTCATTTAAAGTGTGGAAAATAATTGTTCTTTTTGCTTTTTAATTGCGTTATTTACATTGCACGATTTTAAAAAAGATAGAAAATATGATAGATATTAATATGATAAGCAATCAGGCGGGAGCAAATCCCGCTTGGCGAAAACTAATAGTTGAGTCGAACCTACCTGCCAGCTTAAATGCACTGAAGGATATTTCGAAAAATATTTGGTGGGCATGGAACACCAACGCCCGCGAATTGTTTGAATTTATCGATCCCGAGCTATGGGAGGAAACAGCTCATAACCCAATTGTTTTGCTCGACAAAGTTAGCTACAGCCGTTTTATCGAACTCGATAAAGACAATGCCTTTAAAAGCAGGCTCAGCAATGCTTACGAACAATTGCAACAATACCTTCGTGAGCGTGAAAATTTAAAAGGTCCTGCCGTTGCCTACTTCAGCATGGAATATGGTTTACACGACAGCCTTAAAATATTCTCGGGTGGTTTGGGCGTTTTGGCTGGTGATTATTTAAAAGAAGCCAGCGATTCAAAACTAAATTTGGTTGGTGTAGGTTTGTTATACCGTTACGGCTATTTTAAGCAAACACTTAGCAACCATGGCGAACAAATAGCTTCGTACGAAGCCGAAGAGTTTGCAAAAATTCCTGTTACTCAGGTAATGGTCAATAATCAATGGCTGAAAATTGAAGTGGAGTATCCCGGACGTAACCTTAAGGCAGGCGTGTGGCAGGTTAACGTTGGTAGTGTAAAACTTTTCTTGCTCGATGCCGACATAGAAGAAAACAGCGATTCCGACCGCAGTATTACCCATCACTTGTATGGAGGCGACAACGAAAACCGTTTGAAACAGGAGATCTTGCTCGGTTTTGGTGGTATTAAAGCACTTGAAGCAATTGGTGTCGATGCCGATATTTATCACTGCAACGAAGGTCATGCCGCTTTTATTGGTCTCGAACGGTTATCAAATTTTATTCATAAGCAGAACCTCAGCTTACAGGTAGCATTTGAATTGGTTAAAGTTTCAACTTTATTTACAACTCATACGCCAGTTCCTGCAGGTCACGATTCTTTCCATGTCGATTTGCTGAAAGCTTATTTGGGACAGTATCCGGCTCGTGTTGGTTTGTCGTGGGATTCGTTTGTTAATTTGGGTAAGGCATATCCAGGCGAGGATCATTTCAATATGAGCTTTTTGGCCTCAAACATGTCGCAAAACATTAACGGTGTTAGTATGTTGCACGGCGATGTGAGCAAAGAAATATTGAAAAACCTTTACCAAGGTTATTTCCCCGAAGAGTTGCATATTGGTTATGTAACCAATGGAGTACATTATTCAACATGGGCTGCTAAGGAATGGAAAGAGTTGCACCAGAAATATTTTGGCCCCGATTTTCCTGAAACACAAAGCAATTTCTCGGTTTGGGAAAACATTAAAAATGCACCCGATGCCGAAATTATTGAGTTGAAATATAAACTGAAAGTTAAACTGATAGATTACATAAAGCAACGCTTTTCGGATAACTGGATTAAACGGAACGAAAACCCGAAACTAATTACCGAAGCCTTGGCCAAGTTGAACCCGAATGCATTAACAATTGGTTTTGCCCGTCGGTTTGCAACCTACAAACGTGCGCATTTGTTGTTTAAAAACCTCGATCGCTTGAGTAAGATTGTAAACAACCCAAATTACCCGGTACAGTTTATTTTTGCAGGTAAGGCACACCCTGCCGATGGCGGAGGTCAAGGCCTCATTAAGCACATTGTTGAAATTTCGAAACGTCCCGAGTTTATCGGAAAAATAATGTTTATCCAGAATTACGATATGAACTTGGCAAAAATGATGTTGCAAGGTGTCGATATTTGGATGAACACACCAACACGTCCGCTCGAAGCTTCGGGTACAAGTGGCGAAAAGGGTGTAATGAACGGTACCATCCACTTTTCGGTGCTCGATGGTTGGTGGGT
>JAFGAF010000130.1 GCA_016933815.1 Prolixibacteraceae bacterium | reverse complement strand
GAATGGGTAAAAAGCATGGCTTCGTTTTTCGATACAATGCCATAGCCCAAAACAACAGGGTTGCATTCTACGTCGGCTCCTCTTATGTTGAAAGTCCAAGCCAAATCGTCGAGCGCCGAGATAATTGAACAATCGGCATCCGATTTATGCATCAAGTCACGAAGTTGAGAAATTTTTTCAGTTCTCGATTTGCCTGCCAGGTTTATTGGGTGCAGGAAAGCTTTGGAATTGGGAAGCGAGGGGCGGTTTTCCCATAAATCATCAATTAAATCGATCTGGTCGTTAATTATAATCCCTTTTTTATTGAGTGTTTGTTTTAATTGTTTTATTTCGGCGGCAGCATAGCAAGTTCCGTCAAAACCAACAATGTTGCCATTTTTGAGGTTCTGGAACAGCCACTGCTCAAGCGAAATTGATTCGGGTTCGCGTGCTTTCATCATTTCTATACCGGTGCCTTCGAGCTGTTGTTCGGCTTGTAAATAATAGCGCGAATCGGTCCATAGCAGTGATTGCTCATGGATAATGGCCATAAACCCGAACGAGCCGGTAAACCCCGACAGATAATCGCGTGTTTTCCACCGATCAGGTACATACTCACTTAAGTGCGGATCCGATCCGTTAATAAGAAAGGCCGACAAACCATTGTTGAGCATTAATTCCCTGATTTTCTTTATGCGATTGTTGATGTTGTTGTTCATTTTTGTAAGTGTTTAATAACATTTTTGACCGATTCGAACGGAATATCGTTGAGGTCGATATTGTTGGGATTGACAAAAGTAAAACCCATAATGTCATCGTGTGGTTCTATATTTTCATAATTGTCGATTTCACAAGTAAAAACAAAATCAACAGTATGCACAATGGTATCCGAAAAAAGATACTGGTTGGCAAAGCTTCCAAAGTAACTGATGTGCTTTGGTTCAATATTCAGTTCTTCTTTCAGTTCGCGAAGCAATGCCGTTTCGGCATTTTCGCCCGGATCGACAAACCCGCCGGGTAAATCCAGCTTGCCCAAAAAAGGTTCAATGCCCCTTGTGCTTAACAAAAGCTCGCCTTTGTTGTTGAAAATTAATGCAGTAACTGCCGCCGCCGAATTTAAAAAAAAGTGGAAGCCGCAATTTTCGCACTTAAACGACAGATCGGTGTTGTTGAAAGAACCTTTCGATGAACAACGAGGACAATATTTGTAATGGTTTTCGGGCTTTGTGTTCATGGTTATTTTTTTTGACCAACAAAATAGTCGTTTTTGTCGGCAAAAAGTACATTAAAAGTAGTAAGACTGCCATAAGCACGGGTAATGTATTGTTGCAGTTCTACTTTTTCTTCTTCCGAAAGGCTGGCATGGCTGTTAATGTTTTGTTCAAGCACACGCAGTCTGTCGCGAATCATTACAATTTTGTGGAAAAATACTTCCATCGGTACTTCTTTTCCTTGCAGATCGGGGTTTGCAGGTTTCATTTCCAAAACGCCGTCTTTCCATTTGTCGGCAATTTTAACAGTATGGGTAATGCCTTGATACTTATCGAGCACAAACGAAACGGCTTCTTCAACTTCGGCAAGGGTTAAGCCCGTGCGTGGTGCATTTTCGGGAGCTTCCAGTATTTTCAGGTCGGGGTTGTATTTGGTGAGTTCGATTTTGCCACCGCGTTCAAAAAAGATTTCGTAAATGGTTAAATGCGATTTGCTTACAATACCTTCGCCATAAGCCGGGTGTTTTACCCGTGTTCCAACTGCTAATTCTTCCATATTAATAAGTTTTATTTTATAACGATTTTATTTTTGATCATCAAATATACAGATTTTATATAAGCGGTTGTTTATGATTTTTATTGTAATTATAGAAAAAGCATGAATAAATTCTTTGGTTTAACCAATAAAAAAAATCTACATTTGCAGCCATTATGAAAGGTTTAACCAATTCACTCCGAAGGTTTAATATATGGCGGGTAAAACGAATACCCGAACGAAGTTTTGTGTTGTTTTTGAGCTTTGTGGTTGGCTTGGTAAGTGGCTTAGCTGCTGTTTTGCTCAAAAATCTTATACATTTTTCCATTGAAATGCTCGAAGACAATTTTTTGTCGAGGGGAGCATACCTGTATTTGATTTTTCCGATATTGGGAATAACAATAACCTATTTATTTGTAAAACATATAATTAAGGACAATATAGGGCATGGTGTAACGCGTGTTTTGTATGCAATTTCGAAGAATAATAGTTTTTTGAAACCGCATAACACCTGGTCATCGATGTTGGCAAGTACTATAACCATTAGTTTTGGCGGATCGGTTGGTGCCGAGGCACCTGTTGTGCTTACCGGCTCGGCAATTGGGTCGAACCTTGCCCGTTTGTTTAAACTGAATTACCGGCAAATAACCTTGATGCTGGGTTGTGGTGCAGCAGGGGCTGTGGCAGGTATTTTTAAAGCGCCGCTGGCTGGTTTACTGTTCACCATCGAGGTGCTGATGCTCGATTTAACCATGGCTTCATTGGTGCCGCTAATGATATCGGCTGTAACAGCTACCACTGTAGCTTATTTTTTGATGGGTAACAGTGTTTTGTTTACTTTTAGTCTCGATAATGCCTTTACGGTCGAAAACATTGGTTATTACATTGTATTGGGGCTTTTTTGTGGTTTAATATCGGTTTATTTTACCCGTATAACATTGTATGCCGAAAAGTTTTTTAAGAATATAAACCGGCAGTGGAAAAAAATTCTTTTCGGAGGAGGTCTGCTTACTTTGTTGGTTTTTGTTTTTCCTTCGCTATGGGGCGAAGGGTATAATTCAATTAACACAATTATACATGGCAATGGCAGTTCGTTACTGCAAAATACATTGTTAAAAGGAATTGCCGATAACAGCATTTTGTTTTTGCTCACCTTATTTTTGGTTTTGTTGCTTAAAGTTATAGCCATGGCTGCAACAAACGGAGCAGGTGGTGTAGGAGGTATTTTTGCACCTTCGTTATTGGTGGGTAGCTTTGCAGGATATTTTTTGGTGGCATCGTTGAATCATTTTTTTATGTTGCAACTGCCCGAAAGTAATTTTGCATTGGCAGGTATGGCCGGGGTTATGGCGGGTGTAATGCATGCACCAATGACTGCAATATTTCTTATTGCCGAAATAACCGGCGGTTACGACCTCTTTTTACCTTTAATTATTACCGGAACAATATCGTACATTACAATAATGTTGTTCGAGCCACATTCAATTTATACCAAGCGATTGGCTATGCGTGGTGAGCTGTTGACTCATCATAAAGATAAGAATGTGCTGATTATGCTCAATACCGAAAAACTGGTTGAAAAAGAGTTTGTGGTGATTAATGAAAATTTCACTTTGCGCGATTTTGTTAAAAAGGTGCCTGAATCGAAACGCAACATTTTTCCGGTATTAGACGATGAAGAAAAATTGGTTGGTGTTGTGTTAATGGAAAATGTTCGTCCGGTGATCTTTAATCGCGAATTGTACGATTCAACCATGATAACCGATTTTATGATTGCCCCACCGGCTGTTGTTGAAACCAATGAAAGCATGGAATCGGTAATGAAAAAATTTAACGCCAGTAAGGCTTGGAATTTACCTGTTACTCAAAATGGTAAGTACATTGGTTTTCTGTCAAAATCGAAAATTTTTAACGAGTACCGCGATATGCTCATCCACTTTTCCGATGAGTAAATGATTTATTCCCATTATAGAAAGCTCCTTTTTTATATTTTTGTATAATGATGGAGTT
>JAFGAF010000129.1 GCA_016933815.1 Prolixibacteraceae bacterium | reverse complement strand
TCATCAATCAACGAAGCAATAGCACACATCTCAAAATACAGTTCGAAACACAGCGAAGCCATCATTTCTGAAAATGTTGAGCGCATTGAGCTTTTTCGCAAAATGGTTGATGCTTCATCGGTTTACTCAAATACTTCGACAGCCTACACCGATGGTGCACAGTTTGGTTTGGGAGCCGAAATAGGTATTTCGACCCAAAAACTGCATGCCCGAGGCCCAATGGCGCTCGAGGAACTTACATCGTACAAATACATTATTGAAGGTAACGGCCAAATTAGGCCTTAATATACTATAAAGTCAATGGTCATTTAGTCATTAGTAAAACAGTAATTACAATACATTCTTTTAATGATCAGTTATTTAATGATTTGTGACTTATTACATAAAAAAAATAAATACCATGAAAAATTTCACTTCAGTTTTCGATTTGCCAAATCTTGAAACAGGTTTAAACGAAGCATTTTTGGTTAAAAAAAACCCCTACGATTTTCAGCATTTGGGAAAAAACAAAACCATGATTTTGCTTTTTTTTAACTCGAGTTTGCGCACACGTTTAAGTACTCAAAAAGCTGCCGAAAATTTAGGTATGAAAGTGATGGTACTTGACGTAAATGCAGGTGCCTGGAAACTGGAATCGGAAAGGGGAGTGATTATGGATGGTGATAAGGCTGAACATTTGCTTGAGGCTATTCCGGTAATCGGATCGTATGCCGATGTGATTGGGGTTCGTTCGTTTGCCGGCCTCAGTAACCGTAACGACGATTATAACGAAATAATTCTGAATCAGTTTGTGCAATACGCAGGTGTGCCGGTAGTAAGCATGGAAGCAGCAACAAGGCATCCGTTGCAAAGTTTTGCCGATTTAATTACTATCGAAGAATACAAAAAAGTAAAACGCCCTAAAGTTGTATTAACTTGGGCGCCACATCCAAGGGCATTGCCCCAGGCTGTTCCTAATTCGTTTGTCGAATGGATGCGTGCTGCCGATTTCGATTTAGTGGTTACACACCCCGAAGGTTATGAACTGGCTCCTGAATTTATGGGCAATTTAAAACCCGAATACGATCAAATGAAAGCCTTTGAAGGTGCCGATTTTAT
>JAFGAF010000128.1 GCA_016933815.1 Prolixibacteraceae bacterium | reverse complement strand
TTTGAATTTTATGCCAACGACCCCAACAATCCCAACAGTTTGAACGAAAACACCATCAATTCAATTTTAAAAGAAAAAGAATGGCTTTGGGTGGGCACAGCCGGTGGTGGCTTAAACCGATTGAACTACAAAACAGGAGCATTTGCACATTATACTTATAGTGCATTCAACATGAACACCCTCAGCAGCGATTACGTAACCTCAATGGTACGCGATAACAACGGATATTTATGGGTGGGCACCTGGGGCGGTGGATTAAACCGCATCAACACTTCATCAAAAACACCGGTAATTCAGCGCATCAACCTTGAAACACTGGGCATTCAGAACGAAATTGTGAATTACTTTGTATCATCGCTGGTGAACGACCGGCGCGGTTTTTTGATGGTTGGAACCGAAGGCGGCCTCTCCACCTTCGATTATTCAAGCCAAAAATTCACGACACTTCTTTCCGGCAACACCGAATTTCAGGCACTAACCGAAATTGGCTGCATACTGCTCGATTCGAAAGATTTTTACTGGATTGGAACCCGCAATGGTTTGTTCCGCTTTCCGGCCAGTGCAATTAGGGCAACACGCGATGAAAGCTTTGTTGTGCCTCATTTGCAATTTTTCAAAAACGAAGCACTGAAAGACAGTTCGCTGCCCGGCAATTATATTGCATCGTTGTTGGAAGACAGAAACGGTTCGGTTTGGATAGGCACCTACGGGAATGGCCTGGCCAAATGCAGGGTAAACAACAATGGGCAGCTTATTTGTACCAACTACACACAAACCGATGGTTTGAGCAACAACGTGGTTTATGGCATACAGGAAGATGAAAACGGCAACATTTGGCTAAGTACCGACAACGGTTTATCGATGTACGACCCAACGAACAATCGGTTTAAAAACTTCATTAAACAAGATGGTTTGCTCAACAACCAATTTTACTGGTCGGCATCACACAAAAGCTACGACGGCGAGCTTTACTTTGGCGGAACCGAGGGGCTCAACTATTTTAAGCCCGAAAACATTTACAATTACAAATACATTCCCACACCTAAAATCACCAAACTAAAAATTTACAACCAAGAGGTTCAGCCGGGCGAAAAGTTTCACGATCAAGTGGTCATCCATTCGCCAATTTATTCAACCGATACCATTCAGCTCACCTACCGAGACAACAACCTTTCGTTCGATTTTTCGGCCTTCGATTACTATTTGCCCGAGAAAGTAAGTTTCTCGTACCTGCTTTCCGATATCGACAAGGACTGGATAACCGTCCCTGCACAACGCCGCTTTGCCAATTACAGTAACCTTGGCGGAGGAACCTATACTTTTAAACTGAAAGC
>JAFGAF010000127.1 GCA_016933815.1 Prolixibacteraceae bacterium | reverse complement strand
TCCATGCACAATGTCGAAACATCAATCAACCAGCAGTCGGGCAAGTTTAACACCTTTTTCGTAGGAGTGCCCATTGGTTACACCTGGCTGCTTTGGAACCATTTAACCATCAACCCCAACATCAGCATTTTGGTACCCCTCACCAACCAAACCGTAAAAATCGGCATCGACGAAGTAGCGCAAGCACCCTGGGGCCTCGAGCCCGGCATACGCATTGGCTACCGATTTTAGAATAGAATAACAGTTTTCAGGCGGCCTGCGGGCTGTACGCTTTAGTTGCCTTGCCGTGTGCGGCATTCACAGGTTGCGGGCGGGGCTTCCTACGGTCGCCCGCCCGCGCCCGTTCATGCAGCGCACCCTTCATCGGCAAGCTGCCGCTCCCATCCCTGGCCGGGGGCAGCAGTATCCTAAGTCCCCATCGGGTGAAATAAATGCACACCAACACCTAAAGGATGCAAGTTTTTTTTATTCGTGCATTCGTGGCTTTAAAAAGTTAAATGACTGTTTCAGGATCCGTGTTTGCAACCTGTTTTCCTTTTATTTTTCAAATAAACCCTCATGCTAAATATATTGTAAATTAGTTGTTTCTGATGTGCAAATGATCTAAATTTGTTTCAATCATCAACCTTAATACTAATGTTATAAACTCCAAAAAATGAAAAAAAAAGTTTTCTTATTCTCTATGCTACTATGCTCATTCGTTCTGTTTACAGCTTGCACTAAAGATGATCCCGAAATTGAAAAAGCCGATGAGGTATGCGACATTACACTTTCCGACAACACAGTTTATATCGATGAACATTTGTTAAACGATTTGGAGGAAATTGATTACGATAATTTTGTTTATTATTTTAATAGTGACGATCCCAAAATTACACAGTTAAGCGAGGGCAATATTCTATTATTGCATGGTTTGGCTTTACGAAAAGTTAGCAATGTTTACACCGATGGCGACTATACGGTTGTTGAAACTGAATATGCTACTTTAAACGAAGCAATTGTTGAAGGAACAATTGCATGGAATAAAGAAATTGATTTAAGCAAGGGCGTTGTTCCAACCGTTCAAATGAAAGGGCAGGACATACCATACAAATCGGCCAACGATGATGGTTTTGAGTTTGATTTTCCTTATGGCGATTATACTTATCGTATAAAATTTACTTATCGTAAGGATGGTGCCGATGTTGAGTTCGAAGTGTCAAAAGATCTGGTTAAGCCGGTTAGTGCTAAGTTTTTAGCTGCGGGTACCATTAACAATTTTACCAGCGAAGCCAAAATTGAATACGCCCAAGGTCAACTTACCAATGTTGAGCAAAGTAATAATGGATTGTCGGGCAATTTAACGCTAAGTTTAACCGTAGCGGGCTCAGGGCGCGATGAAATTGCATTCGAGCTCCCGGTTGTACTGTTGAAATGTCCTGTTCTTATTGGCCAAATTCCGGTTGTAATTAATGTTAAAGTGCTTTTTGTGATTAACTGTGTCGTTCCGGTCGACGGATCTTCTCAAGTTTCGGTAAAGTTTAATTACGACTCCTCAACAGGAATTACTTACGATGGTTACAAAGTGACTCTCGAAGGATCGATAGGTGAACAGAGCATGAAAAAAGAAACTGCTCAAACAGGTGCATCATCGGGTATAGCGGTAAATTTTGGTTTGGCTTTTCCCCGGTTGGAGATTTCAATTCTGAACGAAGTGATTGTTCCTTATGTACAAACTTCATTTCTAATTGGTGGCGATTATACTTCTTTTCCAGCCTGCCAACAGGCGCGTTCGATGTACATAGGAGCTTGTGGTATCGATCTTTCCTTTTTGGGTTTTAAATATGCAGCCAACAAAACATTGTGGCAAGAAGAAAGCATTTTATTGCAATCGGGCGAATGCAATTAAAAAGTCTTATTAAGCTACAATAAAGGCATTGTTATTCAGCTAAAATGTTCTTACTTTTAAGTATAAAAACAGGGACTATGAAAAAAGAACAATTTACCGTATTCATGCTGCTCCTACTCCTTATTTTTGTGAGTTGTGAAGGTGGTATTGATTTCTCCGGAACCGAAAAGGTTGATAAAGGGGTGAACGTTAATATGACTATTGTGCTGAAAAATGCATATTCCGATTCGGTTTATCTTTTGTTGGATAACGAAATGCAGAATGAATCAACACTTTTGGCTAGCAATAGCTCCAGAAGCATTAACGATGCAATTAACCTGACTAGCGACAGTCGTTATGAGCATAAGTATGATCTTTTGATCAAGGCCCGATGGGGCGAAGGTAATTATGTTGAAACTACCCATTATGTTGATTACAAGAAATACGAGCTGAACTTTGATGATGGACTCGATGCTGCTCCATCACTTAATTTACTCATTACGGCCACTTTTAATGGCACCAATATTTCAGTTAATGAGGTTCAGGAATAGGTAGTTAACAACTATTTTAATTCATTGGGGTAATTGTAGGCTGCTGTATCGATCGAAAACAACAAGGCACCGATATTGATATTGATAAACGGTGCCTTGTTGTAAATTCTTCTTTTATTGAAAATCGATATTTAACGACACATCAACCTTTACGGCTTTGCCGCGTTGCTTGCCCGGGTTCCATTTAGGCATTGAGCGTACAATTTCCATTGCCTTTTCACCAAGCGATAACGACGGGGCATTCACTATTTTGATGTTCGACAAGCTGCCATTGGGCATCACTGTAAATTGTACAATTGCAGTGCCTTTTTCTTTTGAACCGGCTGTGGCCTTAGCCAAATAGGCATTCAAGGCAGAGTTTCCGCCTACAAACGAAGGCATATCTTCAACAACTACAAACACTTCTTCGTCATAACTTTTGGTTTTGCCTTTGCTTGTTATCAAAACAACTCCGTTATTACCTTTTTCACCATAAACTGCAGTTGCCGATGCATCTTTTAACACCGATATTTCGGCAATGGCATCCGCATCAATATCATTAATATCTCCCCGGTATTCTTTTCCATCGAGTATAATTAAGGGCGAATTGCCTACTTTATCACCCAAAATCAGCGATAAATCGGAGGACATCTCTCCTGAATTTATCGATATTGGTGGTGGTGGCGGAGGTGGTGGCGGTGCTTCAACTTCTTCTGTAACAACTCTCATTATCATGGTTTCGCGTTCGAGTTGGACATCGATGTTTTTGCTTGCTTTGATTTTAATCGATTTATAGCCTACAAACGAAAAAACCAATTCGTTTTCGGGCAAAACACCGGCAAGTTCAAATTTCCCTTTGGCATCGCTCACTGTGCCTTTAATAGTTCCGGCAATTATTATTGAAGCTCCGGGCAGTGGATCGCCGTTTTCATCGCTCACTTTTCCTTTAACGGTAAT
>JAFGAF010000126.1 GCA_016933815.1 Prolixibacteraceae bacterium | reverse complement strand
TGTTATTTCGGCCTTTTCTTCCTTAAAAACAACACTTCGCCCACACGTGGTGCCTCGTTGCCCTGCATACGGTTCAAACGATAAAGGCGGTTAACCCTAACGCCATACTTCTGCGAAATGCTCCACATCGACTCGCCCGAGCGAACAGTGTGTGTCTCGGAACCTTTGGGCGCAGCATAACGCTTTCGCTGAAGATATATTATTTCGTTTTTCTCCGGCACTTCAGCTTCGCGCAACAAATCGTTATACAAATGTACTTCCCATAACTTCATATTAAATTCACGCGCAATACTTTCGTAAGTATCTCCTTGCTTGGCCTTTATGGCTTCCAAACCGTTTACCTCAAGCACCTCGCGCGAGGCAAAAGGGTTCAGCGTGACATTCCCGAACGATTCAATCACTTTATTTTTTGCTTTTGAAACCTGCGTTGAAAATGGCTCATTTTTGTCATCGGTACTTTTTGGCTGTGTAAAACCCGATAATTCATCCGTAGTAACCTTATCGAGCAAATACAGCTTTTCTTCTTCGATAATTTTTATAACCAGCTGCGCATATTTGGGGTTTGTTGCATAACCTGCTGCTTTTAAACCGTGTGCCCATGCTTTATAATCGGTACGATCGAGCTTAAACAGGTGTGCATACCTGGTGTTTTCTTGCAAAAACCGGGTATGATCGGTGTACGATTCTTCAACACTTGGATATTTTCTGAAACATTCGTTAATCTTATCATCGTTGTGGTAAACACGGGCTCCTTTCCAGTCGTTGCGGCACTTGATGCCAAAATGGTTGTTCGACTTACGCGCCAATGAGCTGTTTCCATTCTCCGACTCGAGGCAGCCCTGTGCCATTTTTATACTGGCCGGAATACCACTTCGGTGCATTTCGCTAATAGCAAGCCCTTTGTAAGCATCGATATATTCCGAACGCGACATTTTTGTTTGCGAATTGGCAATTAGAGTGGCAAAAAAAAGCAGCGGAATGGCGATTATAAGTATCTGTTTCATTGTAAAAAAACCTTATTTGATATTCAACAAATATAGAAAATTTAGATGCGAATGTCTGCTACTGTTAATAACTCTGAAAAAAAGATTGTATTTTTGAGAAAAAGCAAAAAAAATGAAACAACACAAAATCAATATCGAATACACCGAACTCGACACCATTGATGAACTGAACAACGAAGATGCCTACCTGGTAGCCAAAGCCCGCGAGGTGGCCAACAGCGCCTGGGCTCCCTACTCCAACTTTTTGGTTGGTGCAGCTGTTGAACTGAGCAACGGCAAAATTATTACCGGCAATAACCAAGAGAACGCTGCTTACCCTTCGGGGCTTTGTGCCGAGCGCGTTGCGCTGTTTGCAGCCAATGCCAACTACCCAAATTCGCCCGTTAAAACAATTGCCATTTCGGCTTTTAACAAAAACGGACAAGTTGTAGAACCGGTTAAACCATGTGGCTCGTGCCGTCAGGCCATTCTCGAATCTGAAATACGTTTCGAAAAACCGATCAGGCTGATACTTGATGGAAAAAAACATATTTACATTGTTGACGGCATCAGTAATTTGCTGCCCTTAAGCTTTGGAAAAAACGACTTATAAACACCCCAACATGCAAGCAGAACTTACTTTTGCAATGATTCAGACCAATCCTGTCTGGGAGGACACTGAGCACAACTTAGCCCAAATAAACAGCTTGCTGAAAGAAATACAAACCCCTGTTGATGTAATTGTTTTGCCCGAGGCTTTTGCAACAGGTTTTTCGATGAATGCCGGCAAAATTGCACAAAAAATGAACGGAAGCACTGTTGAATGGATGTTACAAACGGCCCAACAACAAAATGCAGCCCTTGCCGGTTCGGTTTTCATTAACGAGAACAACAATTTTTACAACCGCTTTATTTGGGCATCGCCCAACGGAAATATTGCCACATATAACAAACGGCACTTGTTCAGCATGGGAGCCGAACATACAGCTTATTCAAAAGGAAAAGGGCAATTAATTATTGAATACAAAGGATGGAAGCTTTTTCCTCAAATATGCTACGATTTACGCTTTCCGGTTTGGAGCCGCAACACTTTTAATTACGATGTGCTGATTAACGTGGCCAACTGGCCGGCTGCACGCAACAATGTATGGGAAACGCTGCTCAGGGCTCGGGCAATCGAAAACCAATGTTTCGCCATTGGCGTTAACCGCACCGGCACCGATGGCAACAACATTAAACACATTGGCAACTCGCTGGCTATAAACTTCAAAGGCGAAACAATGGCCCAAATGGGCAACAAAACAGCCATCGAAATCATAAGACTCAACAAAGCAGAGCGCAATGCTTTTGTCGAAAAATTCGACACATTGAACGATGCCGACAGTTTTGAGCTAAATACTGATTGATGAGATAATTTCGCCGGTGTGACAATCGACCAAAATTTCCCATCCTTTGGGGTACAAGGCCAAACACACCCTTAATTCAATGTATTCCGATTTACGGATAGGTACAATTAACTTTTTTGAATCGTGCCATAAAGTTTGAGTATTGATAACGATATCAGCTTTCCCGTGCGAAAAGCTTTTATTGAGCAACATTTCTTTGGCAGCAGCTTCATCGAAATTGTCGTTGGCCGGTACAAAAAACTGACTGTAACGTTGTCCGCTCAAGCCTTCGACTCCCGACGACGAAAGCCACACCGTTAACGATGTTCCTCGCACCGGCAAGCCTTCATGATATTGCAAACCGGTTTTCGCCACCCATATTGCAGGTACCGAATCGGGGTAAAGCTCCATAAAATCGTTATACGAAGTACCATCAATCGTACTTAGCAATTCAATTTCATCAACTTCGATATTATTGGAATTTAAAAAGAAAGCATATTCGTTGAATGCAGCACTTGCTGCTTCTTTAATTTGAATTAAATCATCAGTATATGCCACACTATCGTTCATCAGGCAAAAATCAAGTTCCGAATCGATTATCGGATAACCGAAAGTATCGATGGCCACACACATGGCAAACGATGTTTGCCCGAGCTCATTCAAAATTGCATCGAGCTGATTTTCAGTCAATGGACTAATTCTCTCGGGATACTTAGGATCGGTAACAATATCGCTTTGATCACAAGCTGCCAGGGCTAAAAATAGCAATAAAACAGAGTAACACTTTAACTGCCTCATTCAATTCAAATTACAATTAAATAACAAATATGCTTTCTTTAAAAAAAACTACCATTTATCGGTTCGGAATGGTTCGGCAGGCAAACCTTTGTTGTTGTAAAGGTTGATTTCGCCCGGATTGTCGGCCCACAAAAAACGAACTGCTTTAATATTGCTAACAGCGCCACAGCTCACTTCAATTTTATCGGGAGCCACCATGCTGGCTTTTGCGTAATGGAAAACTTTATCGGGGCCGGCCACTGTAAAACCGTTCACGTAACCATATTTATTGTTCACTACCAATTGCGAACCGGCAAGCTCGAAAGTAACAGTGGCTTTGTCGCCATTCAATTCCGAAGTTTTGTAGCGCGGCCCATCGGCTATTACATCGAAACCGTAATCGTTTTTAAGCGACTTAAGAGCCAAGCGTTCGCCCACATCGCGCTTGTTGCGGGGGTGAATATCGGCAGCATCGCCAATGTCGATAATACAGGCAGCTTCAATATTGGGCAGCTTGGCCAAACTCGATTGTGCTTCGCGCAAGTAGGGCCATATATCGTTCTGAGGAACAGCCGTTTCGGCTTTAAAATTGGCCAATTGTACCTGATAGAATGGGAAATCGCCAACGCCCCAATGTTTGCGCCAATCGGTAATCATCAGTAACAATAATTTTTCGTAACGCAAAGCATCCGAAAGAATATCGGCATTCGATTCGCCTTGGTACCAAATGGCCCCTTTAATTGCATGGTTCAACAAAGGGTTAATCATTCCATTGAAAAGCAATGTCGGAAACTGGTTGGGCGACAAACCAGCCTGCACTGCTCCTGTTGGATTTTGTGGTGTTGGGGTTTTATCTTTCATTAATTTCCAATCGTTGGCAAGGCTGATTAAAGTTGCCCCGTCGAAGAGAAACATCTCATCGGCTGAGCCATGAAAACCACCGCCGCCGGTATAATCTTCAACACGCACCACAACAAGGTTTTTGCCTTGTTTCAGCACTCCTTTCGGCACTTCGTATTCGCGTGTAACATTGTATTGGTTGAAAGTTTCGCCTATACGCACCCCGTTGATCCAAACAATATCGGAGTCGTCGATTTTTGCCAGCCCCAAAGTGGCCTTGTTGAATTTGAAATCGGCAGGTATATCGACCCATTTACGGTACCACACAATGCCATCGAAAAATTCGAACCCATGAACATCCTCCCACAAACCGGGTTGCATTGCCACTTTCCAATCCGAATCGTCGAAATTTGCAGCAATATATTCGTGGTCGAAATCGGGCTTGCTTACCTTTTCTGCTTCAATTTTGTAAACCTCAAAAATCTTTTTCTGCTCGGCTGCAATTTTTTCCAAATCGATTTCCTTTAAGCCTTTTAACCATTCGGCCAACACTTCGTCGGTATTAGCAGCTTCGGTACTGGTCCAGGTTTCGACCCTTGTACCTCCCCAGTTTGAGCTGATGAGGCCAATTGGGATATTAGTTTCAGTATGAATTTTACGGCCAAAATAGAAGCCTACTGCCGAAAAAGGCGCTACTGTTTGTGGCGAGCAAACTTCCCATGTTGCAGGCAAAGTTTCGGCCATTGGTGTAACGGCAGCATTGTTTTGCACCTGGTACAATCTGATATTCGGATAATTGGCTTTGTTGATATCGGCGGGTCCGTTTTCGGCTTGCAGCAATGGCCATTCCATATTCGACTGTCCCGAACAAACCCACACATCGCCTACCATAACATTTTCGAGGGTAATGGTGTTTTTGCCTTTAACAAGCATATCGAACGGGCCTCCGGCAGCACCGGTTTCGATTCGCACTTGCCAGCTGCCATCATTAGCGGCTTTTGTTTTTACTGTTTCGCCCCTAAAGCTTACCGATACATTTTCACCGGCATCGGCCTGTCCCCAAACCAAGGTGGTACCATCGCGTTGAACAACCATGTTTGAACTCAGCAAATCGGGCAATTTCACATTGGCCAAAAGGCCCGTTGCCAATGTTGTAAGCAACATGAGCAACAAAGTTTTAACACAAAATAATTTATTCATTTTTATAGGTTTAGTAAAAAATAATTCAATAAAAACTACAAGCCCAAACCGGCAATAACCCCATTAAATATGATGGTTTGCCTGTGGTTACTGTTTACCGTTAGCGAGGCGTAACCACCTTTACCTATTGTTAAATAAAACCGATAAGTATCGCGCCGGTTTTCGGCTTCGAACCTGATTTCATAATTCGATTTTTGTTGTTTAACCGTGTAAGCTTTCATTGCATCAGCTAACTTTATGCCTCCGTCGGTTGATGAAAAATCGGCTTGATAAGCCCTGCCATAATAGGGCAGAAATACAAAAACCGAATCGCCATTCACTTTCAAATGATACTCCGAAGTAAGCTGAACGGCTTGCATTTGCATAGGGTTTGCACTTCGGGCAACGAAGTTAAAATCTTTTGCCATAATCATTGAATCAATTTTGGCAAAAATGATCGATTCGCGCTCGACTTTTATTGCTTTTCGGCTTTTACGTTCAGCTTTTTGGGCACATACACCAAGCGTAAGCAAAATACTGATTAACAAAAACAAAAAGCGTCTCATAATAACTCATTTTAATTTTTCACACAACAAATATGCTCTTCGCTTAAACCAACATGGGGTCGTAACCAAAACGATGGTTGCAATCGAGGGCGTTAATGGCAGCCATATCGTCGGCATTCAATTCAAAATCGAAAATATCGGCATTGCTTTCGATGCGTTGCTGGTTAACCGATTTAGGTATGGTTGCCACACCGTTTTGCAGGCTCCAGCGCAACACAATTTGTGCCTGATTTTTTCGATATTTTTTGGCAAGTGATTTTAAAAGCGGCACTTCGAAAACGCGTCCAAGCATTAAAGGGCTCCAGGCCTGATAAAGAATACCGTTTTTCTTGCACATATCAACCAACTGTTGTTGAATAAGATATGGGTGATATTCCATTTGATTTACAGCCGGCACAATTTCAACATCGGGCAACAATTGATCGAGGTGTACCTTCAAAAAATTACTTATGCCGATTGCTTTTACTCTCCCATCGCGGTATATTTTTTCCAAAGCCTTCCAAGTCTCTTTGAACTTTCCGGTAACTGGCCAGTGCACCAAATACAAGTCGATATAATCGAAACCCAGCTTATCAATACTTGCATCGAAAGCCTTTAAGGTTTTGTCGTAACCCTGGTCGTCGTTCCACACCTTAGTGGTAACAAACACTTCGCTTCGGTCTATTTCGTATTCACGTATGGCCTCTCCCACCCCTTTTTCATTAGCGTAAAAAGCGGCAGTATCGATTAAGCGATACCCTGCATCGAGGGCAAAATGAATGGCATTTTTAACTTCGGCACCCTCGTGACTTTGAAAAGTACCCAGCCCCAAACAGGGCATTTCAACACCGTTATTGAGCGTAAAAGTTCCTTTTATATCAGTAATACTCATACCAATAATTATTTTATGATGTTATTAATGCATTTTAAATAGTTTTTAAAAGTACAAAAAATAACAAAGCCCTTTTGGATAAAGTTTGTATTAAATAATTGATAAACTAAGCATAAAAATGAAAAGACCGGCAACGATTAAATACTTTTGCATGTAAGCATAAAAACTAATATTGCATCATATGGACACTATTTGTAAAAGAGAAGGCAACATATGTTACGGTTTAAGAGAATTATCATTACTTTTTGATATCAGCAGCCGCATCATAAAAGGTGGTGAAATAAATGTTTTATTGAGATCTATACTCGAAATGACATGCCAATACATAGGTGCACAAAGTAGTTTTTTGGCCATCATGAACAGAGACAAAAACATGTTATCGATTGAGGTGGCATACGGGCTAAGCAATTCGCAAATATCGCGTGGCAACTACGAAGTAGGCGAAGGAATTGTTGGCCGTGTTGTTGAGTATAAGAAACCGGTGGTTATTCGCGAAGTTTCTAAATCGAAATTATTCTTAAACAAAACAAAAAAAGCGAGCGAAAACAAAGCAAGCGAATTCAG
>JAFGAF010000125.1 GCA_016933815.1 Prolixibacteraceae bacterium | reverse complement strand
TCTTTCATAAAAGCGCCCACTTCGATATTTTCGTATGCTTCGCGAACGGTTTCAATCCCGCTTAAAAACGATACGGCGTAACTGCCCGTATGGCAGCCATTCAACACCTGCACTTTTTGTTCGCGAAAACGTTTCATGCTTTTCACAAATTTGACTTCTAAACCGGCTTTCTCGGCAGGGAATTCATTTTTCACCCAATCGGGTGCTTCAATTACCCAAAGGTGAAAATATTCTCCAACCACAACCAGATTGTCTTCGTAACCTAACTCCTGTTGAATTTCTTTAATCTCATCGCGAGGGAAACCGGGAACGATACGATCTACCAAGGTATTACAGAAACAACATGCCTGACTTACCCAATCAATAAAATCACTGCCCAAGTTCCAATTTTGGGCATGTTGAAGAACAAGTTTTCTCAACATATCTCCATTTCGATCGATCAGTTCACAGGCAAAAAATATGAGTCCTTTGTTTTTGTCGCCTTCAAAGAATTTGAACCTTTCGTACAACAAAGCTGCAACTTTTGCCGGAAACGATTGCTGTGGTTTCATTTCGAGGGTATCAGATGTTTCCATGCTGATGCCCGCCTCGGTAGTATTCGAAATTACAAACCTTAAATCGGGGTTCAGAATTGCGCTTTTATAAATATCGAAATCGACATAAGGATTTATCCCACGGTTTACGCAATCGACCAAAGTGA
The DNA here is from genome assembly GCA_016933815.1 of Prolixibacteraceae bacterium. GTDB lineage: Bacteria > Bacteroidota > Bacteroidia > Bacteroidales > Prolixibacteraceae > Roseimarinus. The sequence goes on along the minus strand of JAFGAF010000125.1, from coordinate 5,587 downwards.
ATTCGGTAACCGGCTTTCCGTTTTTAATGCCTTTTAAATATACATGAAAAAGGCCATCCTGGCTATTCAGCATATCGACCATACCCGTTGCCAATGGTTGTACTACATCAATTCCGGCATCAAAACCGGCTTCTTTGTTCATTATATGAACCATCCAATCGGTAAAGGCCCTTAAAAAATTGCCTTCACCAAATTGAAGTACACGGGTTGTATGTTTTTTTGTGTTTTGAGCTGTTTGCCTGTTCAATTTTTGCATTCTATTTCGTTTTATGGTTATACTGATTGTTGCCTTTTTAATGCTTATCTAAAAAACAGCCGCAAAGATACCAGTTGATCAAACGATGAGAAAAAAAGCAGAAACATTTTTACTGTAACACACTGAATTTGTGATTAAAACATAATGCAAACGATTGCATTATTTGCAGTAAATCAAAGCCTTGCATGTTAATTATGCCATTTATTCAGCTAAAAAAAATTTAACTGCTCTGTTAAGGAAAAGTTAAGCGGGAATAACGAAGTTACAAAGCTCATCGATTTTTGACAGTACGGGAACACCGCTTGTTTTGAGCTTTTCGGCCGGATGATGGCCATTGGCAATCAAAATGCATTTGCATCGCAACGAACAGGCCACCTCATAATCGTGTAAAGTATCACCAATTAAACAAGCATTTTCGGGTTCAACAGCCATATTGGCCAGCATTTTTTGCCCCAATTCCACCTTCGATGTTGCATAATCGTGATCCAAACCTCGTACCTGTTCAAAGAAACTACTGATACCAAAATACGAAAGCAAATCAAGCAGCTTATTCTGCTCAGCCGCCGATAGCACCACCTGCTTTAATCCGGCATTTTGGAAATGATTCAATACCCGGGTTGCACCTGCGTGTAATTTTGCTTGTTTAACTACAGTAAAATAATTCTCGATAAACTTTTGGGCCGGAATCTCAAAGGGCTCTTTATCAAAATCGAAACCAATGCGTTGGTAATAATCGCGAACAGGAAAATCAAAAACTTCGAGGTAGCGTTGCCTGTCGATGTGCTCAAGTTCCCTTTCGGCCAATAGTTTATTTATTGAATGAATGCAAATATCAGTATCGTCGAACAAGGTTCCGTTCCAATCCCAGATAATTGTAGTTACATTTTCAAATTTCGAAATGTGCTGCATAGTTCAAAACAGGGTTGGCATACATTTTCAAATAAGCATCAATCACTTCGTCGTATTCAAACGAAAGTGTTTTGGCCTCGCTATCCATCCGTTCAATAAAACTTTGTTTTTGAGCATCGGTATAGTTTACTGAATATTTTTGGCTTTGTTGCAGCAAGTCGGCAGCAATATAATTATTTGGCCATAAACGGTAGTTGGCATAAATACGTTTGTCGATATAATCGGCAATGGCTTGAATTATTTCGTTATTGTTTTTTCCATTGGTCAATTCATCAATACGAATATTGAGCGGATTTCCGAAGCCAAAATGCACCCTTCCTTTTGCCTGCATTACACCGTTGGCCATACTGCTCAAATCGTCTTGAGGTGTTTTCGCAAAATCGGGTTTATATTTACGGTTCAACAATTCTTCAACTTTTGAAATACCACAAGGCTCAATTTCGTACGAAATTGACATTGGAACAATATTTAGCGCTTTAAACCCATCAACAATACTCCCATCGCTACTCATATTCAACATCTTAAGTAATGCTGGTTGTGTTTTATCATCACCATCCTTGGTGCGTCCTTCTCGCTGGGCAATCCAAACCGACTCGCCCTTTTGGTTTAAAGCATAACGTATGTACGCCGATAAGTCTTTTGAAGCACTCAACTGTTCTCTTATACCAAGGTTACGTTTTACGATGAAGGCTCGGTTAACACGCACCAATTTGCTGATCCAATCTAAAATGAGCAAGTTGTTTCCAATTGCAATTTCGGTTTTTCGGAAGTTGTTAAAATGCATTACTACGTTCAAAAAAGCCGAATCGAGAATAATGTCTCTATGATTAGAGATAAACAAATAACGCTCTTCGGGGTGAAACTGATCCATTGCACTGTACGAAATACCATTGGTGGTTTGCTTTTCGATTTGAAGAAGTAAAGGCAAAATAATTTTTTCCTGAAACAGCTCAACCGAATCGATATGCCTGATGCTTTCGAGAACTTTTTCGGTAGCCCCGGGCTGAGGATAAAGCTTACCCACAACTGACACAAACATTTGATCGGCAACCAGCTCAGAAAGTGCTTGTTTTATTTCGTCGTTATTAAAAGGACGTATATCGTCAAAATTACTCATCGTTTTTACTTTTCTCAATTGAAAAACCCTATTAAATATGCGGCAAACTTAGCAAAAAACAAGCTAAGAGAAAAACAAGCTAAAAACGATACCGAAGCTGAACCCTTGCTTCGGTTCGCTTATTCCCGTCAACAGCAGTATTGCCCGACCCAATAGAAAATTCATCGTCGAGATAAAGGCTTTGCGATATTTTAAAATAGAGTTTCAGGTTATCGAGCAAAGCATAGCTCAAATTCAAATAGTAGCGCAAGCCATTTGAGTAAAAAGCAGGAATGTAAAAATATTGCGGAACATCGTTTTCATAAGCATATACACGGCTGTTGTAACTTTGCGTATTGAACCACGCCATCCTTGCAGTAGCCGTGAGTTTTGGCAATGGCCTTGAAACAACATCGGCAAACAACAACCAACCACTTTCAATTTTTCCATCTTTTTCATAACCCGACCACTCGGCACGCATGCGTAAGGAAACGTTTTCGGACATCGACCAATTTAAGTTGTAACGCGCACGTGTAGTTTGCACCGCCACATCGGGTTTAACAGGCTCATCGACAGACGATTTTTCGCTGTTGTTTTCAGATTTAAGCCTTAAGTACATATCGATTTTTCGGGTTGGCGAATATTCAGTTTGCAGAATAAAATCGGCACCCCTCACCGGCCCTGTTGAAGTATAGCGCACCCAGTGTGATGCATAACTATCGACATAGCCCGAGATTTTCACTTTTGAAAAAGGGAGCAAGGTTAAGCCTGCAAATATGCCGTGTTCGTTACGAACCCCATCGGACTCGCCAAACGCTGTTCCATTAATTGTATGAAAATCGGGTGCATAGTTACGGTACACCATGCTTATGCCAATTTTATTGGCCGGCTGGCTTTCGAAACCTGTTATCAATGCCATTCCTCCCGATTTACTGTATGCTGCCTCGCCAAAAAAATTTATCCGATTAAACACCCAAAGCATATCGGTACTTAAGTTGAAGTTTTGGTCACCTCTAAAGTAATAATGATTGTAAGGCTGCCAAGCCGGGTCAACTTGAGCACCGTATAAACGCCAGGCACCATTCAACCCAAGTGAAAAACGTTTGTAGGTATATTTTAAACTTGCTCCGGCGGTTTGTACATTCAGTGCATTTTTATTACTTATTTCGCTATTAGTACGATGATAGCCACTGCTTTGCAACGATGAAACCACTAAAGGCTGTTGTGTAGAATCGGCCAAAACAACTGTTGCATCAACATTATTATTTGAGTAGTAGGTTAACAAATCGAAACTGCCCAACTCAAACTGAGCAGCAACACCGCGCATAAAATTGTTCTCATCGGCCGAAGTATTGGCGCGCAAGCCTTGCCCAGTAGCGCGTACGCCTGTGCCTTCGCTCGATTTTCGCTTACCATAACCCGACCACATTACCAAACCTTGTCCGGTTTTAACCTGATAATCGCCAACAATCAAACTACTGAGCACTTTATTGGCACTAAAGCCAACATATCCCGAATAAAAATCGAAACCATAAGGATTGTTACCGGCAAAAAACTGTTCACCGGCATCGTTCTCGGCAGTAAGCCCTAGCTTAAACCTATCGCCCTTTTCGACACGGTATTTAAACAAATAGCGCGCAGGTGAGCCGGCAAAAGCTTTTTCCCCATCATCGTTTGCAACAAAACCAGCCGATGGCTCAAGGTACTGCCCATAACGCAAAAGCATTTCCTGTTTCCAATATGTTTGTACCTGTACATCGGGAGGCAAAAATGCTACAAAAGCAGCCAAATCGGTTGCCAATTGAGTATTGAATCCCTCAATAGCTTCTAATTCATACTGAGAATATAATTGCCCATATTGTTTTCGGTAAGCCAATAAATTTTCAATCTGATATGATGTTAAGAAAAAAAGCTTTTCCAAATCGGTTCTGCTTGCTGCATTAATATTCATTGGGGTTTCGAGATAAGCCTCCAAATCCTCTAACAAAAGCGTTAAATCACCATCTTCGCTTAACTCTTCGGCATACGATTCAACAACACGTTCAATAACCGACTGCCCAACATAGTTAGCTTGTTGGCCGAATAAAATGTTTTGCAAAAACAAAAACATCACCAACAAACAAAAAGTACGCGCATTCAATAGCAGTTGTTTTGATTTCATTTTAGTTTAAAAGAATGAAAAAATTAGCGAAACCGAGGGTACATATCCCAAAGCATTATGATAAGCAAAAGAAGTATCGAAAGTAAAAAAGCCTGTTTCGAAGCCAAGGCCTGCATAAAAACGCATTGGCAATTCAGCGTTGTAAGGGGTTGACATACCTCCCCGTACAAAGAAATTCTCAGCTGCTTCCCATTCGGCACCTGCTTTCAATATTGTATTTAAACCTTTTAATTTCTCAAGTTCGTAAGAAAAAATAAAATCATCGGCAAATTGTGTATGCCCACCAATTTTTATTCTCCAGGGTATTTGATCTTTAAAAACAGTTGTGTTGATTGGCGGTGTATAAGGATTCGCAATATGCAACCCGATGAAAGTATTTTCGCTTAATCGATAAATAGCACCGGTTTCGAAACCTGCCGACATGAGCAAAGTATTGGTCTCGGCCAAGCGCGTCCCAAAATAGTTCAACTGAATACCAAGCGATAATCGTTCGTTCAAAAAGCGGGAATAAGCCAACCCAATATTGCTCTCGGCCCATTGTGGCGGTCCAAATGAATTAAGCTGAACGGCAAAATTACCACCTTGAGTAGCCAAAACCATCACCGCGGCCTTGTTCGATAATTGTGGAATCAGGTACCTGTTTTCATAGAAAACAGAAATAGATGATCGATCAAGAGCAGCCAATCCGGCCTGATTTTGAAAAACCGAAAACACATGGTATTGGCTCACAAAAGCGTTGGCCATACCAGCTGGTTTACTGCCATCGGGGAAAACTATACTTCGAGAATAGCCCTGCAACAGTAGCAATAGAAATATAATAAGTAAAAAACAACGAATAGGTCTCACAAAATTTTTTTGGTGGTAAGTTAGCAAAAAAAGAGACAGACGGTTCAATTAATTTGTTTTGAACTTAAATTTGATTTGCGCCAATTCATTATTCGCCTTTACTATTTTATCTTTAAGGCTTTCCTTATAATCGACAAGTTTTTGCGCTATTTGCTCGTTACCAACGGACAACATTTGAGCAGCCAAAATTCCCGCATTCATCGCCCCGTCGATACCTACAGTAGCTACCGGGATTCCGGGAGGCATTTGTACAATGGCCAATAAAGCATCCAAACCATCGAGACTTGCCTTAATGGGCACCCCAATTACAGGCAATGTG
>JAFGAF010000124.1 GCA_016933815.1 Prolixibacteraceae bacterium | reverse complement strand
TAAAGGAAGCTCAATAGTTTTTATCATCACCTTCTCGCTTACAGCCTTATTGAACCAGTAAGGATATTTCCAATCCTGCACTTCGGTACCTTCGTGAATGTTTAAAATTTGCGGTTCTTCATCGTTTAGCGAAACGCCAAAATGCAAGCCTTCAGTTCCTTTGAAGTTAAGTGTTGATGCCACATAAACAACAACCTTAACCGTATTATTTGCAGGTTTTTCCAACAAAAAGAAGTCGTAATTCAACGAAGGAGATTTGCTATCGATGCTTTCGTACGATGCAGTTACCGGGAAAGTTGTTATTGACGAACCTGTGCGACCCATACCGGGGATCACTTTCCATTCAACATCATCATTATCAACTGCTTTTGTGTATTTACATGCATCGATACTTACATATCCGTTGCGTTCGAGATATCCTTTAGGCTTAATAGTTTTGTCGTACTTCGAGGCCACAACATTAATTTGTTGTTTTTCACCATTTTCCGATTCTACAATAACAAAACCATTATTTGAACCATCGGCTGCATTTTTCCAATTAATTGATACTTCAATTCGTTCCTGATCGCTAATTTTAACACTTTGCTTCGAAACCTTTATCCAATCGGCCGAAGTAGTAATATCAACCTTAAAGCTTTTTTTACCTTTATTGAATACTTCGAAATAAAATTGTTGTTGGTTGAATGAGTCGAACTTGGGTAATTCAGGCTCGCTTGATGCCCCCGGCCAAGCTTCGCGGCTTCCTTCAACTGCAATACCCATTGCTGCCTTATCGCCAACCTGAATTTCGGTTACCCTTGGCATAATGTTATGGGGTGGTTGCTGCCACGAAGTATAACCTATACGCGGTTGCGCCATCATGTGGTTCCATTTTCCGTCTAACAATTTTGTATGGAAGAACTCGGTAATATCGGCGTCAATTTGGAAATGATCTTTCACTTTTTGAGCCATATCGGCAGTAGCTACACGATTTTGTTGTGCATATAATTTATTCAACGCATGGGCATAATAAAGTTCGTACAAATTGGCACACGCTTTTGCAGGCTGATAAACCAACTGATAAAAAGCAGGTTGTAATTCTTTATCCATTTTCAGATACATTGCTTCGGCTTTATTTGCCAACGCAATATAATCGGCAGTTACCTTTTCGAACTCTCTAAAATCGGTTATGCTGTAAGTATCGGAGTACAACATTTCAGGAGTGCGCCTGCTGTTGTATTTGGTATAAGTATCAAGAATATAAGCCGCATTTTTAGCCAGTTTTGCACCAAATTGTTCTTCAGCCCAAATACGGGTATAATTATCGAGCTCGGCAACAGTTATCTGGTCGGGATCCCAGGCAAAATCGAGAAAAAATGAAATGGGCAGCTCCATGGGTTTCAGGTCGCCAACATTAACTAACCATAAACGATCGACTCCATGACGATAAGCCAAGTTCATTTGTTCCCAAATACGAGGTATCGGACTTACGTTAATCCATTTGTAATTGCGTGGTCCTCCAACAAAATCGAAGTGATAATAAATTCCATACCCACCGCTGCGAGGCGGGTCGTTTGGATTGGGCAATTTACGGATGTTGCCCCAATTATCGTCGCAAAGCAAAAGCGTTACATCGTCGGG
>JAFGAF010000011.1 GCA_016933815.1 Prolixibacteraceae bacterium | reverse complement strand
GTAGTGTACAGTTCTTCGTCTTTTGTGGGCATTATTGGAATGTTTTCGAAAAGCGGGTCGCGACCAATTAGGATACCGCAAGCGTGAACACCCGTTTGGCGCACCGATCCTTCGAGCGATTCGGCCAGTTGTATGGTTTTGGAAATGAGTGGGTTGTTTGATTTTTTTTCGTTGGCCAGCTCGGGGTTTTCAACATAGGCTTTTTCGAGGGTAATTTTTGGTGTTTCGGGCACCATTTTGGCCAAACGGTCGGCTTCGGGCAGCGGTAATTGCAGCACACGAGCCACATCGCGGATGGCCATTTTAGCGGCCATGGTACCAAAGGTGCAAATGTGGGCTACTTTATCGCGCCCGTATTTTTCGGTTACCCAATCGAGTACCATTTGTCGTCCATCGTCATCAAAGTCGATATCGATATCGGGCATTGAGATTCGGTCGGGGTTGAGGAAACGCTCAAAAAGCAAGTCGTATTTAATTGGGTCAACGTTGGTAATTTTGATGCAATAGGCTACTGCCGATCCGGCAGCCGATCCGCGCCCGGGGCCTACAATAACACCCATATCGCGCGCTGCCTGAATAAAGTCGGCCACAATAAGAAAGTATCCGGGAAAGCCCATTTGCTTAATTACATCGAGTTCAAAGTCGATTCGTTCGCGGCATTCATCGAGGTTGTTGGGGTAGCGTTCTTTGGCTCCTTCGTAAACCAGGTGGGCCAAGTAGTCGCTTTCGAACTTTATGCGTAATACTTTTTCGAAACCACCAAGGTTTTCGTAGCGCTCAAACTCTTTGCGTAAATCGTCTTCGGTGTATTTGTCGAGGTACTCGTCCCATTTGGCAAATTCTTCGGGTATTGGAAATTCGGGCATAATTGGAGCCGAGTCGAGTTCGTAAACATCAATTTTATCGACAATTTCCTGTGTGTTGGCCAGCGCTTCGGGTATGTCGGCAAACAGTTGGTTCATTTCGGCTGTGGTTTTGAACCATTCGTGTTTGGTGTATCGCATGCGGTCTTCGTCGGTGAGGTTTTTCCCGGTGTTGAGGCAAATCAGTACATCGTGAGCATCGGCATCGCCCTCGTTGGTGAAATGCACGTCGTTGGTTGCAATTAGTTTAACGTCATGTTTTTTCGAAAGCTCAACTAACACTGCATTCACTTTTACCTGATTTTCGTACACTTCTTCGCGCTCGCGAACCTCGAGGGTAGGGTGCCGTTGCAGTTCGAGGTAAAAATCGGGGCCAAAAACCGATTTGAACCACTTTATGGCTTCTTCGGCAGCCGGTATATCGTTTGCCATTATTTTTTGGGGAATTTCGCCCCCAATGCAAGCGGTCGATACAATGATGCCTTCGTGGTATTTTTCGAGCAAAGGTTTGTCGATACGTGGTTTGTAGTAAAATCCTTCGGTGCTCGATAATGAAATCAGTTTAAGCAGGTTTTTATAACCGGTGTAATTTTTTGCCAATAGAATAAGGTGGTCGCCCGAGCGGTCTTCTTTGGTCGATTTGTTTTCGATGCCCCTAACCGCTACATAGGTTTCGCAGCCCAAAATTGGTTTCACTTTGAACCACTGTTCTTTGGGCACATCTTTGTTACCGTAATTTTCCGATTTGCAGGCATTCCAAAACTCTTTGATGCCAAACATGGTGCCATGGTCGGTAAGGGCCAGTGCGCTCATGCCATCGGCGTGGGCTTTCCCAACCAGCGCTTTTATGCTGGCTTGCCCGTCGAGTATAGAGTATTGTGAGTGTACATGCAAATGGGTAAATGGTATCATAATGTATTGCTTTATAATTCAGTAAAATAGAAAACACCGATGCTGCAATTTTCCAATGCTTAAAAATAACAATTCAAGACATAGAAAACAGGCATTGTTGAAAAGTTGATTCAATTCAACGGTGTAATTAAAGGCAAATGAAGAACAACTGTGTGGTTTTAAGGTTTACGAAAGTTACCAACAGGATGTTATTCTACGTAATAATTGTACAAATATCCGTCGGGGCTACCAACCAACAAATTAAAGTTCGATAGTTCTGACGAAAGGAAGCCAATACTGAATTCTGTTGATCCTGCCAGAGGGAAACCCGGGTGCAACGATCCTGTGTTGTCGAAAAGATAAATTTTATTGGCTGCCGAAGTGGTTATTCCAATTTTTTTCGAGTTGCGCGAAAAGGTATAAATATTTGGCCGGTGGCTAATGTTTTGCTCGAAGCGTTTCTTCAAAATGCTTTTTCCTTTTGCATCAATAACAACAAGGGTTTCCGAGTCGGCTAATATGTAATCGTATTCGTTGTTGTTGTTAATGTCGGCAATGTTCATCCAATGGTTTTCGCTCAGAGTAATGTTATGGTTAACAACCTGGTGGCGCCCATCGAAGTAGGTGTAACGTAGGTTGCCTTTTGTGTCGGTTGTTACCAAGCGGGGTTCTTGGCTATCTGTTCGTTCTTCGAGAAAAATAGTGTTGTTGACCGAGTGTGGGTACACTTCGTTTGTTGCAACCCTTATTGTTCCTTTGCGGTGCAAAATGTAGTCTTTCATGTTGTCCGATGCAACAATGTAATCTTTTCCTTCGACCCTAAAATGTTGAAGGGTTTGGGTTACTTCATGGTCGGTTTTGAATATTTCCCAACCATCAAGCAAATTGCCGCTTGTGTTGTATGCATAAATATTGCGGTCGGTACAAGCAACAAAAAAGCGGTAGTCTTTATTGTTGTCGTAGTCGAACACCGCAACGCCATTAGTTGCTTTGGTTCTGAAATTTACCGGAAAATTGCGAATGCTGTTTCCGTTTCGATCAATGAGGTAAAGCTTGTTGGCCGTGTTGAAAAGATATTGCAGTTTGCCGTTGTGGTACAAATCAATTTGGTGTATCTCGCCCAAAATTGGTCCGTCGAGCTGAATTTGCCACAGCACACGGCCAATGTGGTTAATTAGGTAAAAAACATTGTTTTGGTCTTGCAGAACAACTTCTTTGTTAAGCGGGTCGGTATGGTTACTTACAAATTTTGGCTTAAAATTGAAGTTCGATTCAATGTGGCTTTGCCATACTGTTTGTGGTTTCGATTTTATTTCGGTGTTGTGCGTTGCAAATATGTTGTTGTAAAGCATATCGCCTGTTGATGAAATCTGCCAACCTATTGATTTAAACTTGCGCAGTTGATCGTTCTCGAAAAGTTGGTCGGCAAGTGTTTTATTGAATAAAGTAGATGAAATTGGCAATGCCGCAGCCGGATTGATGTAAACCGTAATGTTGCTACGGGCATTGAAATTGTTTTTATGCAGGTTGAAATCGGTGCTTGCTGCCAAAGTTTCGCCCAAAAGGTTGGCGTGTAGTGTGCGCGCTACAGTTCGGTACGAGTCGCCAAAAATAATATGGTTGTTGTATTGTGCAAACCAATTGGTTTCAACGCCGCCAAAAATATTGCCAAAAAGCAATTGTGCTGCATTGGGGTAGGGAAAACGGTAAATGGTAAAACCTGTTTGGCTGTCAACCTCGTAGTATTTTTGCCATTCGGCCTCGGTTTGTCCAATACCCTTAATGTAGTTGAGTTGAAGCTCCATAAATTTGGCCATTGCTGTGCTACCGCTTTTGGCTTCTACTATCCAAATTCGCCCGCTTTGAGGGTCTTGTACATTGGGCAATACCGATGCAATGGCTGTTTCGTTTTTCATTTGTTCGAGCAACAGTTTTACCAATTCAAAGCCACAAGTTTTCTCTATTTTCAGCAGTGCTTCTTTTCGTTGGTAAACCAGGTTGCGTTTGGTAAGGTGTTCTTCGTATTGGTTAAAATAACTTTGCGGATCCGACAGGCTGAGGCTTACTAAAAAGGCCGATCCGGCAGGAATTACTTTGTCGATTTGCGAAGTGTGTGTTTGTTGTTTTAACAAAACATTGCTAAAAAAATTATCGGTATTGTTACTAAAAGTAAAGCCGCCTGCCATTAGTTTATCGCTGCCGATGTTTATGTCGAGCTCGGTCCATTTTGCGTATAAAGCATTTGTAAAAGTATGGTTCTTGAGCTGTGCCGAGGTGAGTTTTTTGAGTGCTCTTTCGGCCAACTGGTGATTTATAAAAAGGTTAATGTCGGCCTGTGTGCTCATTGTTTTCATCAGTTGGGCCAATTCGGGCTCTTCGTTTATTGGGGCAACATCTTGTTGCATAATTGCCTCTTCAATATTCATCGATTTTGTGCTTACAATGAGTACCCCTTTACTAATTGCCGCCGAAAGGTTATAATTGCCAAATGTACTTTCAACTATATTGATTTTGTTGTATTTACGGGTGAAAGCGTTGGTGCTGTTTTTTATCGCATTGATCAATGTATTGGCCGCTTCGTTATCGGCATTTGAGCCTAAGCCAATCAGCAGCATGGGGTTAAGTTGGTCTTTGCCGCTGTAGTTGAAGGTGAGTATTATGTCGTTATTTTTCGACAGCCTGAGATATTGCTCGTTGTTGTCGATAAGGTTTTTCAATGTGTCGAGGTGCTTCGATATTTCTGCAAAATCGGGGACCGAAAGAAGTGTGCTGGCCATTTCGGGCTTTTGTTCGCCCAAAAGCAGCTTATGCGGGTTGTTTAGTTTAAAAAATAACGGAGTCGATACCGGAACTGCGCCAATGGTATTGCTTTTTTGAATGCTGACCGGCTTATTAAAAAAGATGAAAAAAACGGCAACAATCACAATAAGAACAATTGAAATAATTATGTAGATATTTTTTTTCGACATGGCTTGAAATTTTTAACAAATATACAAACTGATTGCGATGTTACAGTTTTTCGTTGAAAAAAGGTAGCCTTTCCTGGCGAATCCTTTTCGACGATGGACGGTGAAACTTTGAATAATAGGCGCGGTACATGTTTGAATAAAATGGCAGTATTTTTTCGCGGTTTTGCCGTCGGGTATCAAAATTGAAAAAATAGGTTAGCCCAACCATAAACTTCGACGAAAGCCCGAATACGCCAATACGGTACTGCTCGATGGTTTCGGATGGTGTTTCGGGGTTAAGCAATTTGTTATAGTTGATGATCCCGTCGAGGTTGTTGGTGGCAATTACGGGCATGCTTAATTCGCCCGACACAAAAAAACGTTCCGAAATTTGGTAGTTAAGCCCGAAGGTTGGAATGAAAATGCCTTTTAGATTCAGGTCGGTATTACCGTAGCGCCCCTTTACATAAAGCGGGTGGCTAAGGCGGGTAAAGTTGTAGCTTGCCATATCGGTGTATGCTGTTTCAGCCGTTACATATGCCAAGCCGGCACTCATCCGAACAAACATGTTCAGTTTCAGAAAACCACGAGCCCATGTGCTGAAGTTAATGAAGTTGTACTTTGCATAAATGCTGAGGTTGGTAATGTCGGAATCGAAATAAATGGCATAGGGCTGAAACTTTGCATCAGGGTTGTTGAATGAAGGGTGTTGCGTGAGCCAAATGATATCAGATGGATTGTTTTTGAAGCCTCTGAAATTCGACCGGCCAATTTCGATGCCCAAATCGAAACGTTCCCAAACCATTTTGCCTAATTGAAAGTTAAGGCTGAGGTCGAGGTAATTGTTCATGTCGTTGCTTGCTCCGCTAAAATCGGAATATATTTCGCTCAACAACACGGTTGGCCCTAACTGGAATGACATGTTCCAGTTGGTTTCGAAAGTGTTTTCCTGAACCACCCAGCCTTGGCCAAGCGATTTTAGTACCCCAAACAGCAAAATCAATATTCCCCCCAGCAGTTTTCTCAAATCAGTAATGTTTTGCCTGTGAGCTAAAATGTTATTGTATAAAGATATAAAAAAAATATCCTTAAAGCGTAGGGGCTAAGTTATTGTTTTTTAACCATCGATGCATCAACTACTTTGTATAGTTTATCGGCTTTGCGTACTTTTTGGTCAACTACAATTGAGCAACGTGTGCCTTTCGAAGCTACTTCAACAGTTTCGAGGTCGACCCTTATTTCTTTTACAGTTGTTTCGATTACACCTGTTGTAGGGCCAATAATCAGCACCTGATCGCCCACTTTAAGATCCTGAGTTTCAATTTTAAACTCGGCAACTTTAAGGTTCGAAAAGTAGTTCATGTTTTTACCTATGTACACTTTTCGTTTTGTTGCTTGCGATCCGTAGTTGTGGCTCCATTCGCCCAGCCGTTGCCCAAGGTAATAACCGTCCCAGAAACCGCGGTTGAAAACAGATGAAAGGCGTTGATCCCAGTCTTCGATTTTTTCGTCGTTAAAATTACCCTCGGTATAAGCTTCAGCGGCTTCGCGGTAGCATTCGGTAACGGTTTTAACATATTCGGCAGAGCGTGCCCTGCCTTCAATTTTTAAAACGCTAACCCCGGCATCGAGTATTTTATTGAGGAAGTGAATGGTTTTCAGGTCTTTTGGCGACATGATGTATTCGTTTTCGATTTCCATTTCACGCCCTGTTTCGAGGTCGGTAACACGGTAGCCGCGGCGGCAAACTTGCATGCAGCTACCTCGGTTGGCCGAAGCATTCATTTCGTGCAGGCTTAAATAGCATTTCCCCGAAGTGGCCATGCACAATGCGCCGTGTACAAACATTTCGAGCCTTATCAGTTCGCCTTTGGGGCCTTTAATCTGCTCTTCGTTAATTTGGCGGTTAATTTCCCAAACCCTTCCGAGGTTCATTTCGCGGGCCAAAACAACAACATCGGCATATTGGGCGTAAAACTTAAGGGCTTCGATATTGGTAATGTTTAATTGTGTCGAAATATGTACTTCAACGCCCAGGCGGCGGGCAATCATAATGGCAGCCATATCGGAAGCAATAATTGCACTAATGTTGGCTTGTTTAGCAGCGGCAATAATTTGTTCGAGTTTTTTTAGTTCGTTGTCGAAAACAACTGTATTCACGGTAAGGTACGATTTAACATTGTTTTCGGCAGCAATGGCAGCAATTTTGTGCAAATCGTCGAGCGTAAAGTTGTTCGACGAGCGTGCCCTCATGTTTAATTGTTCTACCCCAAAATACACAGAGCCGGCTCCGCCTTGTATTGCAGCTCTCAACGATTCGTACGAACCTACCGGAGCCATTATTTCAATGTTGTTTTTACCGATCATAATGCCAAAATTCTTGCAAAAAATATATAATTACTAATTCGATTTTAAAAAACAAAAAACACAGATAATGCTTCCTTGTTTAAATGCCGAAATATTTTTGGGGATCGGCAGGGCAGGCATTATCTGTGTTTTGCAAATTGCTGCTTCTTTGAGCTTGTTTATTTTTTGTTTTGGTTTTTGATGAACAACTCAAGTGCCATGGTCATAGAAGGGGCTTCGGGATTCGGAGCTTCAATGTCGAGGCGTAAACCGGCTTCTTTAACTGCCTGGGCAGTAGTAGGGCCAAACGATGCAATTTTGATATCGTTTTGTTGGAACTCGGGAAAGTTTTTCATTAACGAAGCGATCCCCGAAGGACTGTAAAAAACTAAAATATCGTAATTCACTTCTTTTATATCCGATAAGTCGCTGCTAATGGTACGGTACAAAATTGCTTTGGTATATTTAAAGCCTTTTGCATCGAGTAATTGCGGTATTTCGGGCTTGTGAACGTGCGACAAAGGTACAAGGTATTTCTCATTGGCATGTTTCTTCATAATATCAACAAGTTCCGAGAATTGTCCGTCGCCATAGAAGATTTTACGTTTGCGGTACACAATGTATTTTTGCAGGTAGAAAGCTGTTGCTTCCGAAATGCAAAAGTATTTCATCGATTCGGGTACTGTAATTCGCATATCGTTACATATACGGAAAAAGTGATCGATGGCAGTTCTGCTGGTAAATATTACTGCGGTATGATCGAGTATATTTACACGGGTTTGCCTGAATTCTTTTGCCGAAACACCCTCAACCTGAATAAACGAACGAAAATCAACTTTAACGTTGTTACGTTCTGCAAACTCGAAATAAGGTGATTTAGCCGAAGTAGGCTCAGGTTGGGAAACTAGTATTCTCTTGATTTTCAAAACCTAATATTTTAAAAGGTTCTACACTATTCTTTGCTTATCTCAAAACTCTCCACGCCAGTAAAAGAGGTAAAATTTCGAGGCTACAAAGGTATAAAATCAAATAATAAATTGAAAAATCTTTTTGGGCTATTATTGAAAACCCTCTAAAAGTACTGATAACACTGTGGGTTGCAACAATTAACATTCCTAAAATCGCCAAAAATAAATCGCCAAAACCTTCTGTGAAGAACATAATAATGGATACCGGAAGCATAAAAATGCCCATTATGCGGTATCCGCTCATCGAATAAAACAGAAATTCATCGGTTTCAGCCATTGTTTTAAACATGAACCCAATAAAACGGTAAATTATATTTTTAATGCTTATTATTAAAAAACTGATTGCCAATATTGCTCCATAAAGCTGAAGACCGTCAAGTTGAAAAAAGTTGGGAAAATATTGTTTAAAATGGTAAATAAATGCTGCAATTGAAAGAAAGAATAAAGTATTGAGCCTGTACGAAGGGTTCACAATGCTGCTGCTTTTCTCGCGGTAAAGGCGGTTGGCGGTATGCCGGTTAAACCCCGATTGTATAAGCGAAAGCAAATAAGCGCCCGAGGTTGTTTTTACCCATGCAAGCAGTGCGGTAGTAATTATAAAAACAACAACAGCCCAACTGGGCACAAAAGGCTGATGATTGGTTGTTTTTGCCAAAAAATGATCTGTTTCGTTTGTTGGTTGTTGTATAATTACAATGGTATCGGTAGGTGTAATTGCTTGTACCTGAACGGTGTCGCTCAGCTGTTCAATTGTATCGG